>NZ_JBMGQH010000002.1:0-57273 GCF_049739645.1 Microbacterium sp. SLBN-111 | reverse complement strand
CTTCTGTGTACGAGAGATGCCGGTTGGCCGCAAACTCCTTTAGCGCAGCCGCCGTCTCTGGGTTCATGTTGACGCTGAGGCGAACGAGATCCTGGGTAGCGTTTCGCTGTTCAGTGGTCGCTTCGTTGTCGGGCACGGGATTCTCCTATTCGGGGTGGAACGCGCGGTCGATGGCAGCAGCTTCAGCTCGTAACATCGACGACTCGGCCTGCCAGGGCATGGCTGAGTGCGAATCACCCGAGCGTGGGGAACGCTCGATCGGTTGGTGATTCGTTGAGAGAGGTTGACCGCGATCGCATGACTGCGGCCGGTTTCTCTGACGCGTGGAGGGGTCTGGGTCCTAGTCAAACGCCTCATGTGTTGGTGGGCACACGAGGAATATATCACACGAAACGCCGTCGATACACATCCTGTGTACATATGAGTGACACCTTCTGGTAGTCTATGAACATCCCTCAGGGTGTCCGACGTTCCCGACCTCGCGCCCTGTCTCAGCTCATATAGACCAGGACCGCATGTGAACGACGACGCAGATGACTCCGACCCCCTCCTGCCCTGGGAACTTCTAGAACCCCTCGTCATCTACATGGTGACCAAGGGGATCCGCGAGATCCGCCTGGAATCCCGGCAGCTGCCCGACCGTCCCGCGGTGGAGCCGCAGCGCGAGACGTCGGAACACGAGATCTCCTGCGACGCAGCGCCGGACGCTCCCGGCCTCCAGGGCACCTACGCCGTCTCGGATGAGTCCGGAGGTGGACTCATCGGACCCACCTCCGTTCCGCAGTCGCTCATCCGCCCGATCCTTCGCGCCCTCGATGCAACTCCGGTGACGGGTATCAGCATCAAGACCGACGCGCCGATCTTCTCGGAGCCGGCGACAACGACGACGCTCGCTCCTCCCGCCGAGAGCTTCGAGGAGTTCGAGCTGCCGTCTTCCGATAACTGGCCGCCGGCGGTCGTCGCTGTGCAGTGCCCTCGCGGAGGCGCCGATGGCTGAGAGCGAGTTCGAAGAGGACGCCAAGCCCCAGTTCAACCCCGCCCCCTCTGCCTGGCGAATCCGCTCAAGGCGAGTGCCCCCTCATTGGCTTCACATCGCAGACACTCAGCGCCTACTGGGCCTCATCATCGTCGTCTCGACGCTGCTGCTGTACGGATACCTAGTCGTCGCCGTCGTCGTCAAATGGATTGATGACGAATCCTTCGTCCGGACAGTCGCCGCTCTCGCTCCCCTGCAGGCGCTTGCTGCTGCGACCGTCGGATTCTTCTTCGGTCGACGAGACAATACCCAAGCTTCCGGCTCCTGAGGCCAGGCGGCACGGAGAGGTGCCCCGAACCGATGCATGCCAGTCGACTCCGACCTGGCACACTCCTCCTGTGAGCACCGACTATCCCCGATACCTCGTCGACTACTACGCGAACGGCGAGCACATCTATCAGGACGAGCACGCCCAGACCCCGCCGGTGATCGGACACGGCTTCGAGTTCGGCCGCAAGTGGTACCGGATTGTCGACGTCTGGACCGTCCACGAGAAGCATGCGCCGGTCACCCACGGCACGGCCGTGTTCCTCCAAGAGGTCGAGACACCACCCGTGTTTCTCGAAGTGGACCGTAAGTACTACCGCTGAGGAGCGGCGCCGCCTCGTCCATAAGCATGGACCGTTCTGCGATCCGGCGAAGCGGTTGTCATGAAGGAAGCCGGAGCGCTAACGTGCCGGATCGGCTCGAGATCAGAGCGAGTCCGATGCAATTGGGCTGCCGTACTGTGGCAGATCTCGCTGAGTGTACTTCGGTGCGTATTTCGCATGTAGAGTCGCCCGGTCGAGCTTGAAGTCGATCCCCGGGGCGTCACCCGCTAGCCAGGCAACAACGAGGTATTCGCCGAGCTGCAGCTGGTTATCGAGCCAGTCAAAATCCTCAACGCGAGCCGCACCGCCAAGCAGCGACTCGTGGTGATGAAGAGCCCATCCGCTGATCGCAAGCTTCGATGCTGTGGCCTTCTCGAGAGTGGCCGCCAGCTGTGCGTTGACCCAGATGTCGCGGGCTTCGCGTGGCAGCGTAAGTGGCTCCTCGGCACCATCGGTGGTCTGAGGTAGCAGCCCGTCCGGGTCTCTTCGATCCGCGCGGTGCGCCCGCGTCCGCGCCGACTGAACGGCAATCCGGGCCGATCCCAGCGCGTCTAGGAGCGCCTGCCCGTAACGCTCGCGACGCAATCTTGCCGATTCCGCTCGAGCGAAACGCCACGTTGCGATCCCACCCGCGATGGCTCCGATGACGGCGGCGACCAGAGGGGACGCCCAGTCCTTCATGATCGCCGCAAATGTAGCCCAGTCGCTCATGCCACGACGATAGGCCGTGAGACTCCCTGATGGATTACCGCATCGACTCGAGAATCCCGCCCCGGCGGCACACCCAGCTAGAGGTACTCGTACGACCTCAAGAAGCAGGACTGATGCCAGACAGTCCAGCGTCGAGTCGCTCGTAGATGCGCGGCCCCGTAGGTTCTGCGACGTTGTCCTCCCAGGGGAACTGAGGGGTGGGGTCAACGATGAGGCGGGATCCGTCGAGCCTGAAGTGTCGGAAATCGCCCCCAAAGCGGAACGTGTCCCGGACGTTCATCCCAAGATCTCGCACCCAAAATTCCACCGTCATCAACCAGTGCTCACGGCGCCCGAGGTCCTCGGGCGTTCGGAGCGCCGCGCGAGCGACGACGCGTTGCCACGACACCTGTGTCTGCTCCCCCGGGCTCAGGATGATGCCTTCCCCGGATCGGACGCTTAGTTCTCCCTGCGCCGAGTCGACGACGTCAATCCGGGCAACAGTGCTCGAGAGGTTTCGGAACGTGATCGCCGCCGAGGTTCGGAAGAAAACATCCTCCTCTGCCTCCAGTTCCTGGCGGTGCTTTACCTCGACGAAGGAGCCTTGGAAGCTTCTCATCAAGTTGTGCCGACGGGCCGTGGCAATGACCAAGGGAGCAATCGTGTCCAAACGGGCCTCCGTCTGACGCCGCTCTGTAATGACCGCCTTTCGTTCCTGCTGGTCGAGCTGTCTTCGCGCTTCGGTGGCCTCGTCACGCGCGAGGTGAAGCTGTTCAGTGGCTGTGTGCGTTTGAGCTCGGGCTGCCTCTGCCTGCTGCTTGGCCCAGTGAGCCGCCCATCCCGCGAAAACGGCTGCCGTAATGGCAGCAAACAAAGTGAGGGTGCCCGTCACCGCAGATATCCAGTTCGGCAGTCCTTCCCAAGCCACGTCGACCGCTGCTGCTTGGAACGATGTCATGTCGGCACTATTCACCATGACGGGATGTTGTCACGAACCGAAGACAGGGATGAACGCTGACTAATCCTTCCGCATCCGTCGTGCCGATAGCGCGGGCCAACCTCAGCGCGAGGCCCGCACCCGTCTGCTCCGGAACAGCGGCGGCGATGCGGGCGGTGTCGGCGTCGAGCACCCCGGCCTGCACGATGACGATCCGGTCACCCGGCTGTAGCGCGCACGCGATCGCATGACGGATCCCCCCGACCGTCAACGCCGCGCTTCCGACCCTCAGAGCGTCCGCCGGTTCTCCAATGACAGTGATATGTAATGCACGCAGGCACTATGTGACCTGGGCTACGCTGTGGGCGTGCGTGGAGGGCTGGAAAGGTGGAAGCGGGGTGTCGGCTCGCAGGGTGTCCGGCAGGCCGTGGAGTACGCCTTTCATGGCGCGTGCGACTCGCATCTGACGGGTGTGTCGGGGGCGGCCGCGCTTGCGCATTACAGCGATGTGGATGCCGGTGAAGTGTCGCGGTTCGTGGTGGTGGATGGGGAGATCTCCGTTGACCAGCTGGATCGGGCCGGCCTGGCACGGTGGGTCAATGGTGACGATCCTGAGACGGGCGAGCGGCGGGGCCGGGAGCTGGCGTCTGCGGATGCGGATCTGGTGCTGGACGGGACGATCAACGCGCCGAAGTCGTACAGCCTGGTCGCGTTGCTGAATCCGGAGCTCGCCGCGGAGTTCGAGGCGCTGCAGGACCGGCTTCGTGAGCGGATCCTGTTGACGTGGCAGCGTGAGCTGAACGCGCGGCGCGGTGCCGGCGGTCGCTTCCGGGAGCAGCTGCACCGGATCGAGGTGGTCGAGCTGCAGCATCGGCGATCGCGTGCGTTGGACCCGCATTTGCACCGGCACCTGTGGCTGAGTGTGAAGGTGCTCGGTCAGGACGGAAAGTGGTCGAACGTGGACTCGCGTGTGGCGATGAAGCTGCACACCGTGGTCAACGCGGAGGGTGAGCTGGCCGCGCGGACGGACCCGCAGTGGGTGGCCGCGTTGGCTCGTCATGGGTACACGATCGGCGCGGACGGGGAGATCTCGCAGCTGGTGGCCGCGGTGCGTCCGCTGTCGCGGCGGTCGAATCAGATCGAGGCGAACAAGGCGGTCAAGCTCGCGGAGTGGCAGGCGGCCAACCCTGGTCAGGAGGCTGACCGGACGGTGTTGCAGGCGATTGACCGGTGGGCGTGGGCGCAGGGTCGGCCGAACAAGCCGGGCCAGGTCGACGAGGACAGCTGGGGGCAGATGGTGGCCGAGGAGATCGCGGCCATCGACTCGCGCCTTGTCCGCCCGCGTGCCGCGGTCGCGGTCGAGGCGGTGGCGGTTGCTGACCTTGACCGTGATCTTCTGGCGGCCAAGGCTGTGGCCGAGGCGGACAAGAGGTCTGCGGCCACGGGTGGCCGGTTCAGTGTGTATGACCTGCGGGCGGGTGCGACGCGGGCGGTCGCGGCGTCCGGTGTCGTGGCTGACCGTGTGGTCCTGGGTGAGGTCATCGAGGACGTGACTGCTCGCGCGGTGGGCGGGGCGGTGAACCTCCTGGCCACGGACGAGGATGTCCCGCCGCACATCAAGGGGTATATCGCTGCGGGGACCGTGGCCGTGAAGGTCGCGTTGGCCGAGCAGTTTGACCGCCTGAACGTGCCGGGTGTCACGGTCCCGGTGGACGTGATCGACGATCTCGCCGGTCAGGTCCTCGCGGACGGGCAGTCCCTGGACGAGGGGCAGACGGCGGCTGCCGCGGCGATCGCCGGCACCGACCGGTTGGTGACGGTCACCGGCCCGGCGGGGACGGGCAAGACGACGATGCTGCGGGTGGCACGTCGCGCGTTGGAGGGGCAGGGGCGTCGGCTGTTCGTGGTCGCTCCGACGAAGAAGGCGGCGTCGGTGGCCGGGCGGGAAGTCGGTGTGACAGCGTCGAGCCTTCACGCGCTCCTGGTGGATCACGGGTGGCGGTTCGGGGAGAACGCTGCGGGCGCCGTGGAGTGGACGCGGGTGCGTCCGGGTGAGGCGGACCCGGCGACCGGTCGCGTGTACGACGGCCCGCGCCGGTATCCGATGGTGTCGGGTGATCGGATCGTCGTCGACGAGGCGGGCATGGTCGATCTGCACACCGCGTCCGCACTGGCCACGTTGGCGGAAGAGACCGGCGCTGGGATCGCCCTGGTTGGGGATCATTTGCAGGCGATGCCTGTCGGTCATTCCGGGGCGATGGCGATGATGACCCGCCGCAGCGGAACCGTGGTTGAGCTCACCGCGGTGCATCGGTTCGTCGACCCGGAGTACGCGGCGCTGTCGCTGCGAGTGAGGGATCCCGGTTCCTCGGCCAAGGCGACTGAGGTGGCGGAGCTGCTGCACGAGCGGGGTCACGTCGCCCTCGTCGACAGTGCTGAGCACGCGCGCGACCGGATGGTCGATGCGTGGTTCGACTGGGCGGGGCGGGGAAAGCGTGCGGCGCTGGTGACGATGACCAACGCCGAGGCGCAGAACATCAACGACCGGATCCAGCAGCGTCTCGTCGACGAGGGCCGGCTGAGCCTGTCTCGGATCGGCGTGGGCCAGGACGAGCAGCGCATTCTGGTCGGCGACGTCGTGCAGACCCGTCGCAACAACACGGAGCTGGACGTCGACAACCGGGCGCTGTGGCGCGTCGTGGACATCACGCGGGACGGCGCGGTGTTGGCGAGCCTGTCGGACTCAGCGGACACGCGCGCGGTGACGGCGGACTACCTCGCGGAGCACGTGCACCTGGCGTACGCGTCCACCGTGCACGGCATCCAGGGTGAGACGATGGATGCCTCGATCGTTGGTCCCGGTGTGGACGCGGCGGGTCTGTATGTTGGGATGACCCGCGGCCGCCGGCACAACGAGGTCGTCGTGGTCGCTCGCAGCCTGCGGGAGGCGGTCGCCGAGGTGGCCTCGACGATGCTCCGTGGCACCCCGGAAGTCACCGTCGACGACGGGATCCGTGCTGCTCGGGAGGAACTTGCTCGCGCCGCTCGGACACCTGTCGCGGCCGTGGACGCGGCCTCGGCGTCCTGGGACGATCGAGGGGTGCGACCGTTGGGCGCGATTGTCGACCTGGATGCGTACCTCGAGCAGGTGTCCGCAAAGGTGCCGGCGCTGCGGTCCGAGCTGGAAGAGCTGGGCGATCTGATTCGTCGGGATCAGACGGCGCTTCGTGAGCTGGAGTCGCGTCAGCGCACGCTCGAGGCGCGCGGCCACGCCGCGGCCGCCACGGTTGACGGTGACGTCCCTGTCCCTAGCGGGCCGCTTGTGACGGTCCGCGCGCGGTTGGTGGCTCGGCTGGAGGAGCGGGAGCAGGTTCGAAAGACCAAGGGTGGGGAGTACGCCAGCGCCGTTCGGGCGCTGGAGCACGGGCCGCTCGAGAGGGACGTCCGTGCCGGGCAGTCCGAGGCGCAGCGCGATGCTGAGCACCGCGCCCGCCTTTCGCACATCCGCTCTCGTCGTGCGAGGGGCGCAGCGGTAGCACCCGGGCCAGCCGTCTCGACCCCCTTGTATGACGGGCCTGCCCTGGGCCTCTGAGCCCTGCTTCACGGGGAGTACCAGCTGGAGCGTACTTGCGTCGGAATCGGCAACCCAGCCGGGAGGACCGGCCCTACGCCCCAGCGCCAACCGGTGCCTCTTCAGCGAGCGGAGAGCAATCCGCCTATTTGGGCATCACATATGAACTCTCAGATAGCTCGAATGAACTCGGATGTACTCTCATGGGGTTCCTGAAACGGCAACTCACGTTGGTGCTCGCGGCTAACCCATGGTGGCCTCATCGGTAGACTGGAGGCATGAACAAAGCCACCCGCGCCAGCGCTGGGGCACCCCCCGCGTCCGCGGGCAGGCCTCCGCGACGTGAACTGCTGCTCCCGATGCTGGAGGGCACGAAGCGTTCTATTGTTCCCATCCGTCGGGAATTCATCCAGAAGCCCCGCGGAACATCCGGATCCCGTGGCTCCATCCTCTCTCAGCTCGCGCGGGATGAGTCCGCTCTGGACGCATATCTTCTCCTGCACGCTCTCGCGTCCAGCAGCGAACCGTATTCCGCGGAGTACCCCGCTCCGACGTGGACGCAGCTGGCGCGGCTGGACGAGGCGGCCACGTTCGACGCTGCTAGGTCGCGGTGGTCGAAGGTCGTCTCGAAGCTGGTGGCCCTGAACGTCATCGAACGAAAGCGCAAGGGCAACACGATGGATTATCGGCTCCTGCACGAATCAGGTAGCGGTGAGCCGTACACCCGCCCGAAGAAGACGGCTGACGGTCACTGGCTCCGGTTGCCGCACAGCTACTGGCTCGACGATTACGACGCCGCGCTCAGTCAGCCGGAGAAGCTGATGCTCCTGATCGCTCTCGATCTCGGAGACAGTTTTGTGCTCCCGTTCAATCAGTCCGCGGCCTGGTATGGCATTTCGGAGGCGACAGCCCGACGAGGCCTGAGAGGCCTCGAAGAGCGTGGACTGCTGTCGAAAACGAGCTCCCGCGTCGTGTCTCCCCGATCGCCTACGGGCTGGATGGACGAATTCCGTTACACCCGCGAAGGGGCGTTCTCGGCTTCTGCCGTCGAGGCGGCGGCGAAGGCAAGCCGTCGTGGCAAGGGCAAGGTCGGTTTCTCTGAAGAGGACGCGTCATGAGCGTTCTCTTCGTGGACGAGTCCAAGGCGAAGGGGTACACGCTCGCGGCCGCTGTCGTCGTGCCCGGTGAAATGGAATCGGCTCGGCGCAACGTGCGTGGTCTCGTTCTGCCCGGTCAGCGTCGTATCCACTTCACCAAGGAGCAGGATGCGCGCAAGCGTCTGATCCTTTCGCGCCTCATCGAGTTCGGCTTCCAGGCGCACGTGTTCCACAGCTCTTCGAAGCACGCCTCGGTCGGCCGCGAAGAGACCCTGGGTGCTCTTATCGCGCATGCTGTCGAGCACGGACATCGGCGCGTCGTACTTGAGCGGGATGATTCCATTGCACAAGCTGATCGACGGTTTCTGTTCCATGAAGTCCAACGACATGGCCTCACCGGGACGCTCACGTACGAACTCGAACCGCCCCACCTGGAGCCACTGCTGTGGGTGGCTGACGCTGTGGCCTGGAGCTACTCCAAGGGCGGCGAGTGGAAGCGTCGAATCGAACCACTGGTGGCTGGCATTACGAGACTGCCCGCATAAAGCGCGAAGCTCGGCCCACCCACCGTCCGGAAGGCTGCCGAGCTCACTTCGCGTCGCTATTGCAACGCGCAGGTTCAGTTTACCCGTTTACCAGCGCTCGGGGCTACAGGGTCCTGCGTCGCAAGGGGCGGGCGGGAGCTACGATCGCTTCCGCCCGCCCCGATGTGGAGTCGGTCAGCGTGCTAAGGCAGTGGCACCGGTTGCCGCCGGTGTCGCGACCGGCCCTGTGGTGCTCTGCTGCACTTCAGGGCCGGGCCCCTTCGGAGCGCGGAGCTCCTGCACGGGGTTGAATTGGAGGGACACGGCGACGTGGTCGGCGATGATCTGTCGGCTCTCCCGCAGTTCCTGGGTGTTCTTGTCCTCGTAGGTGCCGAACTGTAGCTCTCCGGAGACCAGCACCGGCGATCCCTTGCTGAGGGACGTGGCGGCGTTTGTGGCCTGCTTACCGAACACCGCGACTCGGTGGAACACGGTCTGCCCGTCCTCCCAGGTGTTGGTTTCGGGGTCGAATCGCCGATCGGTCACGGCGACGCTGAACCGGGCCCAGGGTCCGTTGCGGCCGGTGCCGGACTCGACGTCGGCGGTGAGGTTGCCGTGGATCGTGACGGGGATTTTCGTGCTCATTGCTCTTCCTCTTTCTCTTTTCTTGAACTCCTCGGAGGTCCCGGGGAGGGTTTCACGCGGCTCAGGGTGATCGCCGTGGCGGGATCCTGTTAGTTGGGCACCTGAGCGGGGCGATGGTCGGTGCTGATCCATTCGGACCAGGTGTGTTCGGGGGTGACGTTCTCCCACGTGCGGGGTAGGTCGTCGCGGTGGGTGGTGGTGCAGCCGCCGTTGTAGACCTCCCGCCATCGGGCGCGAGCGACCGCGAGGCGTTCGTGCCATCCGATGGGGCCGAGGCCGGCGTCGCTGGGGTCGAAGGAGGCGACCCACGCGGAGTGAAGGGCGGAGAGTTCCTCGACGAGACCGCCGTGGCGCCACCAGCAGTTCGGGATCGCGCTGGAAGCGATCGTGTAGCGGACGGTGAACCATTCCACCCAGTCGCGGAGGCGCTGCCACTCGTCGACTGCGGTCTCGGGGTCGATGGTTCGCCAGTTCACCGCGTATCCGCCGATGGGTGCGGACGTCCCGTCACGGTTGTCGACGTCGAAGTCGGGTGTGGTGAGTTCGAGGTCGTGGGCGAACTCGTCGGGGTCGAAGTAGTCGCTCATGGGGTGGAGGTTCCTTTCGCCAGGCGTCGCTGGAGCCGTGTGATCGCGGCGGTCGACGCCGCGCGACGGTCTCTGTGGGAGCGCAGAACGATGTCGCGGTCGATGAGGCGGTGGAGCAGTTCGTGGCAGTAGGGGTGCAGTGACACCAGGTCCTCGTGCTGCTCGCCCGCGAACCACCGCCCGTCGAGGTAGGTGACGCCGCTGTAGTCGGTGTGGTGGAGCTCGAGGGCGCGCGGCCGGGCGGGACGCTCGCACGCCGCGCAGGAGAGCTTCCCGCCGGTGCGCCGCAGCTGCTCCGCGAACCAGCGGTCTCGGCGGGCGAACCACACGCGGGAGCGGAGGTAACCGGTGCGGTACCGGTTTCCTCGGGCGCCGAGGCGACCGTTGCTCACTGTGACCTTCTCCGTGCGTACCGGTCGGCGAACACGGCCTGCTGCTCAGCGGCCGTGGTGCTCTTGCCTGCGATGATGTCTGCGCGGTCGCTGCGAGCGGTCCAGCCCTGCAGGTCCAGCAGCACGCCGCGACGGTTGCGGTAGGCGAGCAGTCCCAGCGACTCCGGGAGCCGGCGGATCTCGTCGGCCGAGAGCACCGCCATGCGCTCGCGCTGTTCGGACGTACTCACCCCCGCCTGATGCGTGCTCCACGAGCGTTGCGTGCGCTGCAGTTCCCGGGTGCCCAGCAGCGCTTCGATGTCGCGCAGGTCGTCGACGTCGGAACCACCGCCGAGGAGAATCTTGGCTGTTCCGGCGGACCAGATCGTGCTGGCTTCGGCGGCCGACCATCCGGACTCTGCCTGGGAGAGGGCCTGGAGCACGACCATGGCGCAGATGCCACGGCCGCCGCCGTCGGCCATGATCCGCGGCAACTCCGCCCATCGGAACATGTTCACGATTTCGTCGAGGATCAGGCCCAGGGGTCGCTGCAGACGTGACCCTGGGGAGGCGAGTGCTTTGGTGCGTGCGACCTCGACGGTGTCGTTCAGCAGCGCCGCGAGGAATCCGCCCATCGCTGACGCGCCGGTCGCCGATCCGACCAGGTACAGGGAGTGCTCCCCCTCAAGGAATTCGTGTGGGTCGAAGGTCAGGTCGCCGCGCGCTGGGGTGAGCGTGTCGCGGATCTGTGGGATCGCGAGCGGCGCGACGGCACCCTGTACACCGAACCAGGTGGAGGAGAGCAGCTTCTCGTCGCCGGCGAGGATCGCCTCGAGCCCGTCGCCCCATCCGGGGGTGCCGTCGCTGCGGAGGATGTCCACGGCGGCGCGAGCCATTCGCGGGTTCGAGCCCCACGCATACAGGTCTTCCACGGTGCCGCCGCTGACGGCGGCCGCGTGTAGGAGACGTGCGAGGACGACACCGGAGGCTTGCGCCCACTCCTGGTTCGATGACGAAGAGCCCAAGGCTGTGCCGGTGACGATCGCGCGGCCGCGTTGGTCGGCGACCTGGGGGTCTTCGCACCCGGCGATCGGGCTGATCCGGGCGCGATCGCGGACCCCGGAAAGTCCCTGCGGGTCGAACACCCACGTCTGCCCGCGCTTGCGGCGCATTTGCAGCGTGGCGGTGAGGTTGTCGTTGGTGGTGGAGGTGGTCACCAGGGGGCCGGCCCAGTCGATGATGGCCGAGATCAGGACCCGGTATCCCTTTCCCATGCGGGGCGGGCCGACGACGACGACGGAGTCTTCGATGGAGATGTAGACGTCCTGGCCGCGGGCGCGGCCGATTCGCCACCCCACATCGGTTGCTGCGGTGGTCTTCAGTCCGGGGCGCAGCTGCGGGGCGCGAGCGAGCACGGCCGCGGCCGACATGTGCTTGCGGATCTCCCACCCGTTGGCAAAGCCGGACCGGTTCTTGACGTCGCGGATGAAGAACGCATCCGACTGCCGGTACGCGCTGTAGATGAAGGTCGCCGCGATCAGCGCGGCCGCGATCAGCGCGATCGCGACGATGCACGCGACCCGAGCGGTGTCCGCCGGGTAGGTGCAGTCCGTGGGGATGGTCACTATCAACAGGTCGCCCGTGAGCGGGACCAGGAGCCCGGCGAGAGGGTGGGAGATCCCCAGCGTTTGCCCGCAGGCGAAGAGACCGACCAGCTGCAGCGCCCCGATCGATGCGGCGGTGAGGGCGACGCCCACGGCGATTACGGCGAGGAAGAACTTTGATGAGGTGTTCATGGACGGTGGTCCTTCTCCGTTGGGGTGTTCGCGGGGTGCGGCGCGTGGAGTGTGGCGTCGAGGTCGCCGAGCAGGAGCCGTTCGCCCGGGCGGATCAGGGTCGGGGTCTGCGGAGGAAGGTCGGTGAGGATGTCGTCGACGAGGTGGGCGATCCCGTTCTTGGCGTCCAGGTCGGTGATGAGGACACCGTCAGCGACGGGCTCGAGGCGGGCGTGACGACGGGACAGCGTCTGGGTGGGATCGGGAACGGTGATGACGTGTTCCCCGCGCCGCGGCGCCGGGTTTCTCCCGATCACGCAAACCTGAGTCACTTCGACCGTGGCGGAGGGGAACACCAGCTGCCAGCGCGGAGGGCCGGTGAGCGTGTTCGTCTGCCGCCGCTGGCTCACCGTGGTCCACTCATCGACGTCGACGTCGATGTAGGTGATGTCCTCAGTCGCCGGGACGGCATCCTGGGCGGTGAGCCGGGCCGGTCGCGGCGACGCGGGTGGGCGGAGGATGCTCGGCGCCGGCGCCGGTGGGACAGTGGCCGGTCCCGCGTCCGTCGATGGGCGCGGGCTACGCGGGGTGACCGTCCCGCCTGGAGTGATGCGGAGAATGTGCTCGCCCTTGTCCCCCAGAGTGCGCAGCTCGATCACGTCGCCAAGGCGGCGCGCCTCGGCCGTGGCTCGGCGCAGGACCAGCGCCCGGATGTCGTGCCCGAGCTCCGCGTTGACGGTCTCCTCGGCGCCGTCGGACATGACGACGGTGGCGTTGCGACCGGACACGGTCGCCGTGATGACGTTGATCATTCCCGTCAGCTCCCCGCTACCAGCCACGCATCAACGTCGTCGTCGACGTCCGGCCACACCTCGTCGACGGGCACGTCGAAGTCGTCGATGTCGCTGTCCTCACCGGTGACCGCGTCATCGGTCTTGAACAGCTCGTACTCCCACGCGGTGGACGTTGCGAAGCAGTCGACGATGTAGGCGTACTCCCCCACGTACGCTAGGAACCGGCCCTTCGGGAGGCTCCGGAGCTGCTGGACATGGCTTTCCGGCATCAGCAGTCGGGTGCGGAGGTTGCCCCACTCCTGCCGGTTCATGCGGAACAGGAACTTGTTCTCGATGTCCCCCAAGATGGCGTGGGCCAGGGCGCGCTCCTTCGATCCGGCTTCCCCCACCGCGTCCAGGTCGGATAGCGAATGCAGGATGAGGATGTTGCTCACGCCGTAGTGGCGAGAGAGCTTCATCCACTGCTGGAAGGTGCGCAGCTGCGGTACGGATGCCATGTCGCGCCACCCCTCCTCCCGGATGAGGTATCGCCGGCGTTTGGCTGAGCGGTCCGAGATGACCGATTGGATCCATGCGCTGGTGCATGTCGACGCCAGCTGGGCGACTAGCTCGCCGCGGGCGAACAGCTCGCTGGTGTCGACGACAACCATTGGTGAGTCCTCGTCGAACTCGACGGTCGACTCGTCCTCGAACAGTCCGGCGAGATCTCCGTGCACAAACCGTCGCAGAACGAACCGAGGCTCGCGCGCGCCCGTGACGAGGTCGGGGTCAGACCATAGGCCGTCGTCGGTCATCTGCTCGAGCTGGTCGAGCACAGTGCGCAACGTGGGCTGGTCGTCGGTCGCTGCGATCGCGGCAGACAGAGCCTGCTCCAGAGCGTTCACTTCGTCCGAGCGGAGACTGCGAGCTCCTCCGAGAGTGTGGTCGACCAGGGCGAACAGGACGGCGCTGCGCCGATCACGCACCATCTCCGCGTCCTGCTCATCGGTGACGTCCGCGCGTCGTGGCCCGCGGTTCAACGGGTTGAGACGGTTCTTGCTGCCCCCGCCCAGGCGGATGACCGTCCCGCCGACGGCGCGAGCGACAGGGACCCACTCGCCTTTCGAATCGGAGGGGATGACGGAGAAGTAGCCGAACGGGATGCTGCGCACCGCCATCGTCTTGATGGTGCTGCTCTTGCCCGATCGGTACTTCCCGAACACGGCGATGTTGGTCGTCATCACCGCACGGTCGCTGCCGTCGGCATAGGCGTCGAAGGGTGAGAAATGCCACAGCGCGTCCGCGTTCAGATCGGCGCCGATGATCGGTCCGCGCTGCCCGATCCCAGGATCAGCGACGAACGGGTAGATCCCGGCGATATGGGGCGATGTCGACCGGTGTGCGGGCGCATTCAGCCCGATCGGGTTCCAGTAGCCGGGGGCGGTCGTGTGCGCGGCGAACGGCCCCGGAGATGCCGGCGCCGGCAGGACCGCCCGTGCACGGCCGACGGGCCCCTCGGATGTGCTGACGTCGGCCCGGGCGGCTGCGGCGACCGCGCGTTCGCGTGTCCGACGCTCGCTCCGCGTCTCCCCCGCCGGGGTGAAGGATCCTGCCCACCGCATCAGCGCATCCCCAGCCCGAGCGGGAGCGCGTTGACCATCAGCGCCTCAGCCTGCTGGCAGTAGAGGATCTGTGCTTCCATCCCCGCTCGAGCTAGCGCGTTCTGCATCCCCGCGACAGACTGCCGCAGCCCGGCTTCGTCTTGCGCGGTCACGGTCAGGTACGCCCCGTACCGGAACTCACCGTGACCGGCGACAAGCTCGGCCTCCTGCTGATCGAGGACCTCCGCGTCCTTCTCGCTGAGGATGGAGCCCTCCCGGTTCCGCTTCGCGCGCAGATTCTCGTTCGTGCGCCACGTCTTGCGTTCGGTGGTGACCCTGTCCAGAGCTTCACGGACCGGGACCGGCGTCATCACAATCGACAGGACATGGCTGATCGCCGCATCCGTCACCGGGTGGCGAGCGAATACCAGCGGGGCGATGAACCCGACCGGGGAAGCCGTTCGCGGCCACTCGTGCACCCAGAGCGTGGTGTGCACGCCAGAGTCGGTGATCACCAGGCCGTTCTTGCCGCGCGGTTCCTCCAGCACCATCGGGCCCAGCCCGATCGGGTCCACACCGCGGCGCTCGGCGGACCGGTTCTGGATACCGGGGATGGACGCGGGATCGAACACCGTCCTGGTCAGGGCGGCCACGTCGCGCGGGTTCAACCACAGGCGGACGCGAATCTCCGCCTCCGTCAACGCGGCGGCGATGTTCCGGGCCTCCATCAGCGCCACGGCGCGGACCCCGCGCTCGCCCTTCCCCAGCTCACGGATCTGACGGTCGAGCTTGCTCAGGTCCAGGGTCACCGTGAAGAAGTTGCGGTGAGAGACGGCGAACGTTTCTGAACGGTCCATCACCTCTTCGTAATTCGCCGCGGTGACCGCCGGGACGGCTCCTCTGAGACGCGCGCGGGCCTCCTGGTAGTTCTCCCGCGCCGCGCGGATTGTGGTCGGCGTGGTCCGCTCCTGCAGGATCACGCGCTTGATGCCCGGGCGCTGCGTGAACGACGCCAGCACGTTGGAGAGCCGCCCGGCGAGGTCCGCCCGGTCAGAAGACTCGGCCATCAGAAACCCGGGCACTTCGAGCTCTGCAGTGAACGACACCGAACGGTCGACTGGGTTGTAGACCAGGGCGAGCTCATCCGCGTCCCACAGCCGCACGTTCGCTCGAATCCCCGGCAGGTTTAGCGTGCCGGCGACCTTAGGGGCTTCGGGCCGGAACGTGTGACGCGTGCCACCGGTCGCGTGTCGGACCTGCTTGCTGAGCCACAGGCCCGCCTTCCGCGGGGCGGAGTACCCGTTGTGCGGCCACACCGCGGCACCGACGAACGGCACCGCGGCGACCAGGCCGACCAGCAGCCCGAACGGGAACCCGCGCACCGCACCCAACCCCACACACACCAACGCGAGGACAGCGCAGAACGCTTGAGCCTTGTCCAGGCCCAGGACAATGCCCTGGCTGGATCGGCGGGAGAGGAGAACCGGAGTCTCCTCATTCTGTGCAGTGGTCATCTCATGCTCCTCGGGGACGTGGGGTACTCGGCGCGGCCGGCGGTGTCGACGTCACCGGCGGGCGGGACCCGGGCGGTGACGACGGGCTGGACGGTGACGGAGCAGGCGACGCGGGGCCTCCGCCTGAGCGCCCCGGAGCCGACGGAGTGGGACCCGGGGTGCCGGTCGGTCCCGGTGATCCGCCACCGGGACCAGCGGGCGCCGGCCCCGGTCCGCCCGATGGTGCAGTCGGGCCTGACTGACCACCCGGCGCCGACGGGCCCCGCGCCCCGCGGTAACCGGCTGGGGAAGCGTTCGCGCGGGACGGGCCGCGCAGGGCGCGCGCCCCACGGCTGGCCGCGTTTGCCGTGGTGCGTCCTGCGGACTGGCCGAGGCGGCTCCCAACGGCGTCGACGGCGACATGGCCGACGAAGTTGAACAGCCCGAACACCGCGAACGGTGTGATGGAGGTCATGATCAGACCGATCAGCAGGGGGATCACATCGGGGTTCCAGATGGTGCCCGCGGCGGCGAAGCCACGCATGATCATGTCGAGGAAGCTCAAGGTCAGCGGCCCCGTGAGCAGCAGCGCCGCCACCGCGGATGCCCAGGCGATCACCCACCGCTTCCCGACCTGCTCAAGCGGGAACAGCATCCACGCGATCGGGGCCACCATGATCAGCGCCGCCAGAGCGACGTTGCGGAATCCGAACACGAACACCAGCAGGAACATGCCCACGATCCACAGGCCGGTGACAAGGTTCGTCCACCCGAACCAGCCGCTGCCGCCGGACCACATCGTCGTCTGCAGCTGCGCAAACATGCCGCCCGCTCCGTCCGGGGAGAACGCGTACGCGGTCAACTCGTCCATGGCCGGCACGATCCGGGCGAGGACCCAGAACGTGGCCGGAATCGCGAACACGGTGGCCAGTGTTCGTCCCAGCGCGCCGATCAGCTTGTCGCGTCGACCGGACGCCGCCGCTTGCACCATGGCGAGCACGAACGCGGCGAACACGACGATGAGGACCGCCCACGACCAGAACGACCATTTCCCGGCCATCGCCTCCCACAGGGGTCCGTCGGTTCGAAACGCCATCTGCTGCAGCACCAGGTAGGACGCGACCGTGGCCGAGATCGCCTGCGCGCGGGCGTACTGCTCCCACACCGGGCAGATCAGATCCAGCGGCGCGCACCCGTACTCCAGCTTCAACCGCTTTCCATCGACTCCCGTGGCGGTGAGGGAAGCTTCGTGGCCTGTGTAGCTCGAGCACACCGTCACCACCCCTTGCGACGACTGCACGTTGGAGTAGCAGACGACCTCCCCGTTCTGGGTGTTGTCGGTGGCGCTGCAGAAGGCGGTGTTCGCCGTCATCCGGCAGGTCACTGGCTGCGCCGGACCCGACCACGCCTCCCCCGACACGTCCACGGTGTCCAGCGACATCGCCGACGCCGGCGACGTCGCGTGTGCGGCCGCTGCTCCCGTGAGGACCGAGGTCGCGCACACCACGGCGATCGCCGCCGCGGCGGCCCGGATCAGAAACCGAAGTTGAAGCCGACGAGCCACTGGAAGATCCCGGAAGCCGAACCGAGGCAGACGATGACGATCGCGATCGTGCCGATGGACTCCCCCGCCCAGACACGAGCACGCTCTGGTGCCAGCTTCGAAAAGCCCAGCGCCAATAGGGCGGCAATGAGCAGCCCCAGAGTGATCACGAGCGCGGCACCAAGGAGGTAGGACACGATGCGGACGAATCCGACGAAGAACGGTGCGGAATAGTCCGGCTGGATGTTCGGCATCGTCGAGGTGTAGGCGATGGTGTGGAGGAGAAGATCGTTCATTGACGTGTGGTTCCTTTCGTCATTTCAGGTGAAGGCCGCGTGCGGCCATAAAGGGTTCGGGATCGGTGGGGTTGCCGCCGATCCGCACTTCGAAATGCAGGTGGCAGCCGAAGGACTTGCCTGTGTTGCCCTCCGCGCCCAGAGGGGTGCCGGCAGTGATCTGCTGCCCCCGGGTGACCCGTAGGGACCCCCACTGCATGTGGCCGTAGAGGGTCACCACGTCCTGGCCGTGGTCGATGAGCACCGCGTTTCCATAGCCCTGGTACTCCTCGGCGACGATCACCGTTCCGGGACCTGCCGCGTGGATGACGGTCCCGCAGCCCTGGGACATGTCGTAGCCCTGGTGGTTGACCGAGCAGTAGCCGCACCCGTCGACCGGGTTGTAACCGAACCCGCGGCCCTTGTAGTAGTCACCGACGAGTGGCGTAGTCCACCCTCCGGACAGGACCGGATTCGACGGACCCGGGGTTGGGTTCTGCCCGGTCGGAGGTGTGAGCAGCACCGCGGCGAATCCGACGACCGGGGACAGCGCCGCGGCGGCCGTAACGGCGGCGACCCCTCCCGCGGTGAGCAGGGTCCGCCGACCGAGGCGACTGTTCAAGGCGGCAACGGCGATACGCCCAGCTCCGACGGCCACCGCTCACCGCCCCACCCAATGCCCGACCTTGCAGTCGCCCGTGCGTTGTGCGGTGTTCGGCGCCGGGTCGCTCTCCGACCCCGGCCCGCACGAGATGAGCAGCTGCACGTCGACGGTGTCGTCCCAGGAGTACTCCCCATTCGGCCCCTGCGCCGTGTACGTGACCTTCACCCGGCCGGAGATTCCGTACTTCGTCCCAGACGGGTCATAGCGGAGGTTGCCTTCCACCGTCACCGCTCCCTCGAGGGTGGCGACAGACCGCCCCTTCTGTTCGGCGAGGGTGTCCCACTCACGCCTCGGGTACACCACCTGCGTCGCCAGCACCGTTTTCGAGCTGTCGAGGTCCTGAGCGCGGTCCTCGGCGGTCCAGGAGGTCTGTCCTTCGCCACGGGGCATCGGAGACATCCACGTGTACATACGGTTGAGGAACTGCTCCCGCGTGGTCTTGGTGGTGTCGAACGTGGCCGGTGCGAGGATCGCGACCGCGCCATAGACCGCCGGATCCTGGGTGATCGGCTCCGGCAGCATCCCCAGCGCACGGAACGACTCATCCACCACCGTCGACGAATGCCCGGGCGTATCCGCTCCCGGTGCCGTCTGGGATGGTGCGGCGACGGTGCCCTCCGGCGCCGAGGATTCCGGGCGCGTAATCACGGCCCCGACGATCCAGCCGAGCCCGCCGACCACCAGGACACCACCGGCGACGATCGCGATGACGATCGCCCACTTTCCTCTGCTACGCATGTACTGCTCCTTCTTGTCTCTCTGCGGCGTGCTCTGTCATCAGGTCTTCGGGGGTGTCGAACAGGTCGGGAGCCTCACGGCGCACCGCCTCCAGTCGTCGACGACCGGTGCGCACCGACACGCCCTGCAGCTCGGCGATCAGCGCAGCCGTGATCGGTTCGCCCGCTACGGCGCGTTGGCGCAGCTGGTCGACAAGTGAGCTGGCCGCGTTCGGGCCAGCCGGCGCTCCTGGAGGCCGCGCATCCCCGCGCCCGCGCTCGGCCGCCGGTGCGGGTACTGCGTCCGTGGGGCTGTGGATGGGATCCGGCGTGGTGCGGTCGGGCGCCGTCACATTTACAAGGGGGGCGGGCGCCGTGCGGCTGTTCTCCGCCATGACCGTCATCAGATGCGACGCCAGCAGGAGAGCAACCGCGGGTACCGCGGAGACGATCGTCGACACCCACGTCGCGACATCCGTCGCCCGAGCCTGAGCGTGCAGAGCATTCCCACACACGGACACAGCGGAAAAGACCACGAGGGCAGCCCATGGATACCAGGTCACGCGGGCGCCCTGGCCCCGAAGCGCGAACGCCGCGGCTGTCGCGACCACGATGAACCCATCCACGATCAGCGGCCACATGTAGGCGAGTCCCGGATCGATTCCCGACCTGACCGCGAGGTCACGCAGCGCCGAGAACGACAGAGCAAACGCGCACCCGCCCAGACCCGTGACCCCCGCAAACGCGACTCGCCACAGCCACCGAGACGCGTCTCTACGCGACCGGTGGTCATTCAGAAGCATGACCAACGAACCCCCCAGCCGTAACCGGGGATCTCGTACGTCTCATGCCACGCCGCGTCGGCTGGCATGTAGAGGGTCGAGCCGTAGGAAGCGGACTGCCCACTGTTCGGATAGTCGACGCAGCTACCGTCTGTCACGAGCTTGATCGGCGACCACGCCGGCCCGCTGGCGCCGCCCCCGGAACTACCGCTCCCGCCGGAAGAGCCACTGTTGCCCGAGCCGGAACCGTTTGAAGATCCGCTGCTCGAACCCCCGCTGTTCCCGCTGCCGGCGCTGTTGCTGCCGCCGCCCCCGTTCGAGCTGCCGCCGTTGGACCCGCGGCTTGAGCTGCTTCCGCCGCCGCTCGAGTTACTACCGCCGGACGCCCCGGTGTCCGTGTTCTCCTGGGCCCGGCGCTGGGCTTCCTGCTCTGCGGCGATGGCCGCGTCATGAGACGAGCGCGCTGCCGCCACGGCGGCCGCATAGGTCTTCACGAGTCCCAGGACGTCGGTGACCGCGGCATCCACGGATGCCGCGTCCGGACGCAACGCGTCCAGCGCCTTCGCGACGGCCGCACGCTCGGCATCCCCCGCCCGATCGATCGAGATGCCAGGAGCTTTCGCGACTGCCGCAGTGACCAACGCAGCCAGAGGAGCGCCCGCGTCCGCTCGTGCCGTCGTGATCGCGTCCGCCCGACTCTGGATCGTTTCCCGCGCCGCTCGCAGCGCATCCGCCCGCGCACGCTCCTGCGCTGCGGCATCCGTCAGGTCCGCGGTGGTCGCCGTCGTCACGTCGATGTCGACCGGGTCGGCCGCGTACGCGGTCGAGTCGTCTTCGGAGGCGGTCACGGCGGTCTGGATCGTGGCCGCGGCCGCGGCGGCGGCGTCGCGCGTAGTCGCCGGGTCGACGAGTTCTGCGGGCAGCGCCTCGAGGACCTCGTTCAGTGCGGTGACGTCGGCCGTGCCCGCATCCGCTGCGGTCGCGCGCGCCGCGGCTGCGGACGCGAGGTCGTCCGCCGCGGCGGCTGCTTGCTCCTGCGCGGCGGTGTAGTCATCGACCGCGGCCGCGTGCTCGTGATCCGCGATCACGAGCGGGATGATGACCCCGGCGGCGATGACAACGGCGACGAGGGCACCGATCAATGCCCAGAGCGTCCACCGGCTTCGCAGGATTGCCCGCCAGCGCGGCGAGGGTGCGGTTTCGGAGGGGATGTGTGTGGTTCTCATGCTGATACTTCCTTCGCGGCCAGGTATGCCGAAACGAGGTTCTCGATCGGGTTCCCGCCCTCCGTACCGGCCAATCGGGCCGTGGAACGGGTGAACGGAGCAAGCTGCGCATTGATCGCCCAGATCGAGGTCTGCCCGGACACGCCCGTCGCGGCAGCAGACAGTGCAGCCACGACAGATGCGAGGCGGGCGGTTCTCGCGATCGCGGCGCCGACGCCGCCGCGGACGGAACGGGCGATCAGATCGGCCTCAGTGTCGATGTTCGCTAGATGCGCGCTGACGAACGCGCCCTCGTCGACGGCCGTTCCCGCCAGCTCGTGTTCCCCGCGGCCGCGGGCGATCTCGACCAGATCAGTTCGGTCGCGCTGAAGGAGCGCGATCTGCCGTTCCAGAGGAAGCACGATGCTCCCCCACCGCCGACCCGGGGTGTCGAGGGGTGTCAGGTTGGCCAGAAGGTTGGCGCCGTCGTCGCACAGCGCCAGGCGCAGGATCGAGGGGGCAACCACGCGTGCGAACGAATCCACGCGCTCCCGTACGGGTGTGCTCATCGGGGGTCTCCGTAGGCTGATGGTGCCGGGCGGGCCGTAGCCCGCCCGGCGTGGATGCTCCTGCTGTCGTCGTGCCGGCAAGCTGCTCGACAGCGGAGCGGTTCAGAGGTGCCGCCCGTCCGGGTGGCTCCGGGGGCTCTGGGAGGGACGACGACGTCGTTCCCTCACCAGAGCCCTTCCGGACGAAGGATCAGGCCGAAGGCTCGGTCGACGAGCGACGTCGACGAACGAGCTGCACACCGATCAGGGCCAGTCCGACCAGCACCCCGAACGAGGCGGCCGCGATCCACGGCCCCATCGATCCCCCGTCGAAACCGGTGACCGCGAGAGCCTGCGGGGATCCCGGCGTGCCCGTCGTCGACCCCGGGGGCGTCGGCTTCGGAGCCAAGGTCAGGGTCTCGTCCGGGACTCCACAGTCGCCCTTCGCGATCGTCTGTCCGTTGTGGTCACGGACCGTCTCGACGAACCAGACCTGCGTGGTCGTCGACGTCGCGTCCGGCGTGAACGCCCCCGAGACCGGCTGCTGAGGCTGGCTCTCCGTGAAGTACCCCGCCGTCAGCGTGGCCGTCGTCGACGTCCACACCAGCGTGGCCGGGCTGCACACCGGGTTCCCCGACTCGCCGCGGAACGCCTCGAACGTCACCGTCGCGCCCTCCGGGACGGCCCCGATGATCGACGCGGTGTCCTGGATGCCCGTCCCGGGGGTGACCGGGTTGGAGCCGTCGACCGCGGACGCCTTGGTCGACACATCCAGCACGACCGTCGTCTCGTCCGGGACACCGCACTCACCACGGCTGATCAGCTGCGGCTGCTCACCGGGCGTGGTCGGGATCGACCACAGCGACTCCACCCACAGGAACGTGCCGTGCTCGGATGCCGTCACAGTCGGGCTCGTGTAGATCCCGGTCACCGCGATCTTCGCGCCCCGCCCGATGTTGCTGAACACCCGGTTGTTCGGGTCGTCGCAGACCTTCGACACATCGCCACCCGGGACGTCGCGCTGCCACACCCCGTTCGCATCCTGCTTCATCGGCACCTGATACGCCTCGAACGTCAGCTGCGCGCCCGTCGCGGGCATGACTCCACCCACCGTCGCGGTGTCCGTGATCTGGGCGCCCTTCTGAGCGCTCGTTGTGGCCTTCGTGGCCACGGTCGGCTGACCGATCAGCTGGATCTCCGTCGGCACACCGTAGTCGTCCGACCACTCCTCGATGTGGTCCGCGTTCGCGCCCTGGTCCGCGTCGCGCACGCTCGCGACCCACACGATCGAACCCTTCCCCGACGCCGGCACCGTGAACCCGAGTGCGTCGCCCTCGGGAGTCTTCGCAAGACCCGCGCCCGTGACCGTCTGCGTCGTCGAACCCAGAAGGACCGCGTCGGCCGGCTTGTCATCGACCTTCACCTGTGTGATGCCCGACTCGCGCGGGTCCAGGAACGCGTCCCACCGAACCGTTACTGGCAGGTTCGACCCGTCCGCGTCCTTCAACCAGAACCCGTCCGTCGTGACCTGCGCGGCATCCACCGGCACACCACTCAGCGGCACCACCGGCGCCGCAACCTGCGTCGCCGCCGACACCCGCATCGGCGTCACTGACTGCTCACCAGAAAGCCCGAACTTATCCGTGAACACGTAGTCGCTGGGGAGATACTTCTTGCCGACGGCCGTCTGGGTGGCGGCGGCGATCGTCCAGACGTAGTAGTAGTAGCCAGCCGTACGTGCTGTCTCTGTGCTCGTCGCTGTGTACTCGATATCCGGACCCGCGTCACCAGTCGTCACCTGCAGGTGCCCGGCGATCGGCGCTTCTGCGGGAACCGTGTCGCTGGGAGCGTCAGCTGGCTCAGCGAACGGTCCATAGACCGTCCCCTCGGCCGTGATCGGAAGCGCTTTCCCCGTCGCGGGCGATCGATACCAGGGATTGTTGAGTCCCGCTCCATCGGAGGTGGTTGAGAACCTCACGGTGTCCGCGAAGGCCGCCCCCTTCTGGACGAATGCCTGTGCGGTAGTTGAGAGAGTCGGCTGAAAGACGGTCGTGCGGTCTGCTGGATCAAATCCCGTCACATCGAAGGGCTGAGGGCTCGCCTTCTCCCCCGCTGAGAGGGACCGTTGCTGTCCGGCCACGGTCGGCGTCCAGACATGCACGTTGGGCGCGTAACCCTCCTGGCCGGGGGGTGTGAACCGGCCCTGACCGGTGATCTTGTAGAACACCCCGCTCTCGTCCGGGACCCCTCGCACGCCGTAGGCGGCGCCTTCCTGCACGTTGTCGCGGGTGTTCAGGCCGGTGTCCTCGAACACGCCGTGGTCGAGAGTGATCGATCCCGTGGACCCGGGGGTGCCATCCATCTCGACCGTGCCGACGTAATGGTTCTTCGGGTTGAGTGCGAAATTCAGCTGGCCTGATCCGGTCCTACCGCTGCCGGCAGTCGTGGTGTTGATGGTGTTGGTCAGATCGTTCGCAATGCGCTGGATCTCCTTGACGTTGCTGCTACCCACCGTGCTGTACAGGTCGTAGTTGATGACCGCGTTGTAGCTGCTCTGCCGGCTGCCATCGAAGGCATTCAGCGCGGCGGTGGGATCCACGGTGCGCGCTACGGCGTACTCGAGTGCCGCAGCCGTGTTCCGGTCTGTCGTGTCGAGGTTCTCCGAGAGCACCCGGTTGATGCCCGCGAGTTTGTCGCCCGTGATGCCGTTGTAGTTGTCCCAGTACCCGGCGTCGTTGAGTGCCCCGGTCGGGTAGTCGGCCCCCGGCTGCCCACACACGATGTGGATGCCGTTCTCGGTGAACGTGCCCGCATATTTGCTGGCCCTACTGCCGAACGTGCCCCACCCAGTGCCACCCGTAGCCGCCTCCGCAGGTACCGCCGCGGCGACCCCACCAGTGGCCACGAGAGCCACAGCCAGCACCGCGGCCGACAACCGTGTGTGACCGCGCGAGGGCACTCCGCTCCATCCTCGCCATCGAACGAGGGTCCTCCCACCAGGTGGGGGTGTGGTCTCTGTCTGCATGCGCAATCTCCGTTCTCGGGTTCTGAGGTGGCACCCGCGAGTCATCAGAGTCGACACCTCGCGGGTAGCCGTACATAACGCCCCGCGAATGTGTGGGTGACTCGACCTGGACGCTACATGTAGCGTACTTTAACTACGCTACGCATTCGGGCATGAGTGGCTGAACGGTGTGAGGTGAGGGAGAAACCATGCGCATGGCTGAGAATGGGGCAATGCCGCGATTGACAGGTGCCCGGGCGGAGATGCCCGACGGCGCGGTCCGCGCGCAGCGCGTCATCAGCACGGTCAATCGGATCGAGACAGCACGGTATCTACGAAGAAACCCCAGATCCACGCGCCATGAGATTGCCGAAGGCACGGGTCTCAACTACGAGAGCGTCCGCAAGGAACTGACCAATCTCGCCGACCTTGGCTACGTCGCGGTGACAGGGGAGGGCCGGGGCGCAACGTTCATCTTCGATGGGACGCTCTTCAGTCGAGATCTCGGTTTGCTGCTCGGCTATCTGAGCGAGTGACGCTGGCCACGGCCAACGGGCTGGATTCATCTGCCGAATCGGCCATGTCCCCCGACTGGCGGACATGGCGTCTTCGCCCGGTTCTCACCCGCAGTCGGCGCGGAAATCCAAGGCTTCCTGCCGAGCCGAGATCGCTTCCGCCACGAACGTGGCCCAGCGCGAATACATGGCTCGTGCACCGCGTCTGTGTGACGCACTCGCTCAAGCCGACGAGGCTTGGGTCGTGATTTTCCGGGTGTTAACGCGGCGGCGGCGGCGTGTCACGGGCCGTCAATACGTATGCACGTTCATGATGGGCGCCATGGGTACAACACGAAGCCGGGAGTATGGCGTCCGCGTTCAGGACATGCCATTGCTGCAGGGTCGCGTCCCCGAGCGGGCGCTCGACGCTTACCGTACCGCGGCCCGCGAAAGCGGCGTCTCGATGAGCTACTACCTCGAGGCACTGGCAGCAGTGTTCGAGGACAAGGGTGGACTCCCGCTCGTACCCAAGCCCGTCGCGGCACCTCAGCCGCTTGAGTTCGACGTGGAGGTGCGCTCCGACACCGCCGCCGCATAAATGAAGAGGGCCCGCCGTATCGACGGGCCCCTCAAGATTCAAAGCGACGAGTCCAGGTCGCCAAACTCACGACTCGAAGCTGATGCACCACACACCGGGAAGAACCCGGCCTTTGTCATACCCTCCCCTACCAGGAAGGACACGACGACATCGTAACTCGTCGACCCCCGAAATCGGTAGCGCCGCGCACCAATTTCCCGGGCGTGTCGCAGCATTCGGCTGCGGACGCATGGGAGTTCACGCGTGCGATCACTCCGCGCGCGCATGTACGCGCCGCGGCCCGCACCGTCGCCGGCGAGATCACGAACGACTACGACCACGAACACGAGACGGTCGCCGTGGCCCCGCAGAGCGTCTGGGCCATGTACCTTTCCCGTGATCGCCAGCGGTACGACTACCTCCCCTTCGACTTCGATGCGTCCCGAGGCAACGCCGCCTACGACGCCGGCCGCCTCTCCCACTGGCTCGACGAGCTCAACATCGACCACCTGATCTGCATCTCTGGCCCCAGCGGCGGCCGCCACGTATGGCTCGCCCTGAGCGAGCCCGCCGAGGCAGCCCAGGTCAAGGCAATCGCGCAGCTGACCGCATCACTGCTCCCCTCCCTGGACATCAAGCCGCTGTCCAATCCCGCCACTGGCTGCCTCCGTCCCCCGCTCTCCCCCCACCGAAACGGCGGCATTTCCGAGCCCCAAGGCCCCCTCCGCACCCTCACCGAACGCGCGGTTGACCCCGACCATCTCCGCCAGCTGCAAGATCTTCTTCACGACCTCGGCGCCGAGATCCCCGTCCCTAACTCCGCACCCCCGCGCGGAGAACGCCTCGACGCCGCCGGCCACCCCTACCTCGAGGGCGCCAAACGACCCCTCAGCCCGCGGCTGACCATGCTCCTAGACGCCGAGCCCGGCCCCGACGCGTCCTACACCCTCGCCACCGTCCTCGCCGGATGCGCACAAGCCCGCTGGCGCTACGACGACGTCGCCGAGCTCGTCGACCACTCCCCCGCCTTCGAACACGTCCGCACCGCCCGCAGCCGCGCCGGCGGCCGCCGAACCCCCCGGAGCGAATCGAACAGGCAGCGCGTCCTCGACGGCGCCTGGAAACTCGCCGTCCGCTACGTCGCAGCGAACCCCATCGACCGCGACGGCACCGACCCCGACTTCCTCCCACGGCAAGCCGCCGTCGTCGAAGCCGTACAACGCGCCCAGGAACGTGCCGACACGCTCCCTGGGCTCTGGGGCGCGGACAGGGCCTCCAGCGCCGCACGTACACGCACTGGCACCCACAGCACCCGCGCCGTCCTCGACGCCCTCTGCCTCTACCTCCTCCAAGCCGTCGCGCACGTCGTCGAAGCCGATGTACGCCGACTCTCCGCCGACACCGGGTACGGCCGCACCACCGTGGCCACAGCCCTCCGCACCCTCGCAACCCCCCTCGTCGACGGCGACCCCGAATCGGCATGGATCGTCCGCGTGGGAGAGCCCACCCCTCCGCACGGACAGCGCTACCGACTCTCCCAAAAGTTCTCCACAGAGAACTCGGACCCAAACCGGACACAAGTGCTTGCACGCCCTCCGGCCTCCACCCGCTCCCCCTGGATGACCCATCTGCACAACGCGCTCCGCCCCCTTGCACACGATGTCTTCACGGCCCCCGCGAGCCTGGGCCGCACTGCGGGACTTGTGTACCTCCACCTCCACCCCGACGCTCTCGCCACGGTGAACGACGTCTGCCTAGCCACAGGCCTAGACCCCGCCCGCGCCCGCAAGATGCTCCACCGCCTCTCCTCCCACGGGCTCGCACTCCGCGTCGACGACGGGTGGGCTCGCTCCTTCAACCCCACGGCACCCGACGACGTCGCGGCCGCGATCGGCGCTGCCGGCTACCTGGCCGAGCGCCGCGCCCGGTATGAGGAGGAACGCGGCCGCTGGGCCTGGTGGAGCGCCGAGGTCGCATGGATGCGCAAACGCCGTAAGAAACGCCGCGGTCGCCGCCACGCCACCGGAGTGGCCCTGTTCCCCCAGAACGATCGACCTGACTACGCCCGGTACCCACGAGGTCCGGACGGGCGCCCGGACCATCGACAAGCTGCCGCTCTCGTTCGCGCAGGTGCGCTCCTACCCGCTCAGGAGCTTGAGGCCTCTTAGAGCTCCTCACCCGTGGCGAGCGGCTCAACGTGTGGGTCTGTGTGTCGGCTCGACGTAGTTGAGTTCAACGTATGAGTGAACCTGCAACTCCCCACCTGCGAGACGTCGCGGCGAGCATCTTCCGAGAGCGCGGATGGCTAAGCCTGGACGACGGAGCACCCGACACGAACGACACCTGGTCTTTCGTGTCGCAAGCGCGGGTGACCATCGTTCAGATACTCACTGATCGGGTCTATGTAGAAGCGCTTTACACGGGCGACGAGTCCGTTATACCCACGCGCGGATTCTTGCACGCGGCACCCACTTTCGGCTCCCTCGTGCGCAGGTGGGAGAGGTACACCGGACCGCGGCTGGAACGCGCATCCGACGCCGATCTTCTTCCACGAGCCCGCTCGCTGCTCCCTGCGTTCCGAGCCGAACCCGCTGCCCCCGCTCCGCCCTACGATGACGCGCTCGATGTTTACCTTCGAAGCCGCGGATGGTGGTCATACAGGCGATGGCTCGAGGAGTTTCCCTCACGTGATTTCATCTTCGACGCCTGGCGCTGGGGACCACATCACGACACCCCGGGTCGTTACCTCGAGATCATGGGCATCGGCGACGGGCAGTTTCGGATCGTGCTTCCAGCAGGTGGGGGAACCTATGCCGAGAGGGATCTTCCCGATCGGGAGAGCGTCATCCAGCTCGTGCCCGATCTAGAGCAACTGATGTACAACGCCCCCGTCACCTACTAGCTGAAGTGCTCTGGGAGCCCTCTCCCACGCCCACGATGACCGGCTGGCTGCAGCTCCGGCATCGCCAGAACACGTGTCGGCCCGCCCCGGCGGGTTCACATGCGCCCAAACACGTCGGGCAGCGTGGCGGCCACCCGTCCCACTCGTCGACGTCAGTCATGGCCGCAGCGTACGGATGCCGCGGCCTCGGCCGCGGGCGTTATCCACACCCGGTGATGGCCGTCGACGTCCTCGACGCTCCTCAGGCCTCCTCGACGTGCCCGTCGAGTCTCTTCGCGCGGACTTCGAGGACCGCGCGACCGAAGAACAACAGCGACGCCACCAGGAGGAGCACCGCGGTCACGATCGACCACCACACCAGCTGGAGAGACAGAAGAACAGTCCCGGCCGCGAGGAGGAACAGGATTCCGCTGAGAACGTACGAGCGCGCTGACCACATGCTCTTGACCGTATCCACGCCAACGAAGCCTCAACCCTGCAGACCGCCCCGCACGGTTCCGGGTGAATGCACCCGTCGTCGGGGACGGAGGCCGTGGAAGTGGAGCGGGTGTGCGCCCACAATGTGCACGGCCGAGCTCCCGCCCGGCTCGCCCGCACACAGTGTGGACGACACCCGCGCCCTGCTGACCCGACCTATGAGGGGCTGTGCCCCTCGAGCACCCCCAGGGGCGGGCCTACGGCCCTCCCCCAGCGGCGCCGGCGATGCCGGCACAGCCCCGCACCCCTCCGGGGTGCGTTTTTCGCCGTGAAGCCTTCGGCAGCTCCCTCCGCGCTGCGCGCTCCGGTCGTTGCAGCCTCCGAGCTGCACGCAAGCCCCCGCCGCGGCGGGGGCCGGCTCCCCCGAGATTTTCGGCACGCGGTCGCTGACGCTCCCTTATTTCGCGCCGAAATTCTCTCCTCCCCCGCCCTTCGGGTTGACGTTCCGCTCTCCGGCCGCAAGGCACATTCGTGCCTTCTCGGCAAAAAACGATTAGGGAGAGAGAGAAACCCATGACCACCACCACCCACAGCCTCGGCACCATCGAGCACCTCGACCCGACGACTCTCGTCATCGACGTCAACGTGCGCCCCAGCGCGGGCATCGACCCAGGGTTCGTGCAGAGCATCCGCGAGAACGGTGTCCTCGTACCCGTCGTCGCGAGCCGCGACGAGCAGGGCAACGTCCTCGTCCGCATGGGGCAGCGTCGCACCCTCGGCGCCCGAGAAGCCGGGGCAGCGTCGATCCCGGTGTACATCGTCGAGGGCGACGACTCCACCGTGGAGCGCATCATCCGCCAGATGGCCGAGAACGACCACCGCGACGGCCTGACCGCCTCCGACCGCGCCGCGGCGTTCCAGCAACTCGCGTTCGAGGGCATGAGCGTGACCGCGATCGCCAAGCGCACCGGCACGAAGGCCAAGGAGGTCAAGACCGCGATCGCTGTGGCCGAGAACCCCACCGCGGCATCCGCGATCAACGAATACCCCCTCACGCTCGACCAGGCCGCTGTTCTCATCGAGTTCGAGGATGACGAGGACACCCGCGACAACCTGATCGCCACGGCGCTCGGCAATCCTGGACAGTTCGCCCACGCCGCGCAGCGAGCACGCGACGATCGCGCCCGCGCACGGGCGAAGGCTCAGAAGGAAGCCGAGTTGGCCGAAGCCGGGTGGGAAATCCTCGACCGTGACCGCGGGTACTACGAAACCGACCTCGCGCGTCTCACCGAGCTTGTCACCGCGGAGGGCGAGCGAGCCACCGTCGAGCACATCGAGAACGTCGAGGGCCGCTGCGTCTACGTCAAAGTCACCTGGAACGGCGACATCCACCCGGTTTATTACATCCGCGACCCGAAGGCGGCGGGACTGCGCAAGGTGAACGCCTCCGGCCACACCGGCGGCCCGATGACTGACGAGCAGAAGGCCGAACGGCGCGCCCTCATCGCCAACAACAAGGCGTGGGCGTCGGCCGAGACCGTGCGCCGCGAGTGGCTGACCACGTTCCTGGCTCGAAAGACGCTCCCCAAGGATGCCGCCGTGGTCGTCGCGACCGCGCTGACCACCGAGCACACCACCGTTGGCCACGCCGTACAGAACGGCAACGGCCGCGCACACGACCTCCTCGGCATCGAGCGGGGATTGTATGGGCGGGACAACCTCGCTCCCCTAGTCGAGCGCACCCCCGCCAAGGCTGCACACGTCACCCTCGCGATCGTTCTCGGCGGGATCGAGGACAGCATCGGCAAGCAGACATGGCGTTACCCGACCGAGCGCGATGCGCTCTACTTCCGCCGCCTTGCCGCATGGGGCTACGCCCTCAGCGACGTCGAGCAGATCGTCATAAGCACCATCGACGCGAAGACGACGAACGTGACGACCGACCAGACGGACGAGAACAACGAGGAATAGCGGACAGAACAGGGCGACTGGCACCCGGAGGGACCGGAACAAACGGCCCCCTTCCCGGCTATGAGCCGCCGCCGGGCCGAAACACAGCCAGCCATCGGCGGCGGCCAGCCGTGCTGGTGTCCGCCGAAGAGGGGACAGCGGTGCATTGGCCGTCTCAGGTTGAATCATTGAACTGGAACCTCACACGAGGTTCCCAAGATTTGGGGGCAACTTATGCGCGGACAAGTACGACGCCGTCTCCTGGCGTCGATTTTTGCGGGACTGCTCGTCGCAGGTGGATCAGTGGCGGTGGCCACGCCAGCGAATGCGTACGTCATCGGGGAATGCACCATCAAGGCGAACAATCCGCACCCTTCCACACATGTGAATGGAACCATCAACGCTCAAGGCACAGTTGCGTGCAGCGTCGTCATGAACGAGATTTACCTCCGTGCCGTGCTCGAACGTGCGGATGGTGCGTCCTGGACGGGAACCACCAGCGACTACTTCGGTGTGAAGGGGACCCAAGCAAACGCCGCGACCTCATGTTCGGCCGGGGAATCGGGCTTGTTCTTCAGACTCCGTATCGAGTACGTGCTGCAAGCCCCGCCGGGTGTTGACCCGGCATACGCGTCGAACACGATCTACTCCCCATGGGTGAGCGGAAAATGCACCAATGGTGCCAATCGTGTTGCCACCGGGACTGAGTTGGATGGGCTAACGGTCACGGTCCCCATCGAAGCTTCCGGAAAGTAGCCAGCAGGCTTGAGGCGCGGAATACGAGTTATGGTTCCGCGCCTCACTTGCGTGTGAGAATCACTGTCTCGGACGTTCCGCCGTCATCTGCCGGGGCCCCGTGTACCCGCGCGTACCGGACAACGGTTACCCAGTTTCCGCGTGCTTCGAGAGCGTGGTCTTCATATCGCACGAAAACCTCATAAGAGTGAACGCTGAGCTGATCCGCCCAGGCGAGTACGTCTGTCACTGAATCCACTCCTGTGACATCCCACTCGTCCACGCGCCATGATGCGCCCGGTGCTATCGGCTCGCTCCAAGCGCGCACTCTGTAGTCGGCTCTCTCTTCAGAAGGTGTTCCGACGGCGCTCAGCGGGTCAACTATCCGGTATTGCATAGGCAGAGACTACGCCCGCCACTATTTATGGGCCGTGGACCGGGCCCCGCCCGCGGCGCTTGCCCCCCCTTCCCGCACCCGTGAGAACATCGCCCGTCCACAGATGGAGCTGGCCACGAAGCCGTCGCCGACTGAGGACGGTCGGACGGAGCCGACCGACATCCAAGCGCCTGACGGCGCGTTGTTTCGCCGGGAAGCCTTCGGCAGCATCCGGTCGATCGGGCTCCACGCAAGCCCCCGCCTGCGGCGGGGGCCGGCTCCCCCGAGACTCTCGGCACGCGGTTACTCCGCTGCGCTGCGTTCCCTTATTTCGCGCCGAAACTCTCTCCCTCGCCGCCCTCCGGGTTGCATTCCGCCCGCTCTCCCTCCGCGGCACTACGTGCCTTCCCGGGAAAACAACGAGAGGGAGAGTGACCCATGAACACCACCACCCACACCCCCAACCACATCGAGATCGTCCAGAGCATGGTGACCACACACGCCGCCTACGTGCAAAGCCGCCAGGTCGCCGACCGCGCCCGTGAACTCGCTTCCTACGCGCGTCTCGGGTACGTGCTGATGAACACCACCAGCGTCCCCGGCGACGATCACGTGCTCTTCATCGACACCCTCACGCGTCAGACCAGCTGATTCCTGGCGCTCCTAAGAACAGGACAACCCTCACCATGCTCACCCTCACCACTCCCTAGGCACATTGATCGCCAGCATCAACCTCGAGCTCGCGGTCCTCTGGATCCAGCAGGAACACGGTGACATCTTTGGAGCCGAGTGCAGCCCTTTCGAGCAACGCACGATGAGCTGGGAGTACGTGGAATGCGTCCGAGACCTCCGAGACCGCCCCACCGACGGCTACACACTCCTGGGCGAGGCAGAACCGCCACCCTCCTCTGACGACAGCATCCAGTCACCGGCGGCACACCCTGTCATCCAGTAAGAAACAGAGTCTGTAAGTACCGCACATCCGAACTTTGTTACCACCAAAGCTTGGATGTGCGGTACCCTCGTCTATGGCAAAGTCTGTAACTTCCGAACCTGCGTAGTTCGGGAGTTATATACTCAGAAAGTTCGGTTAAACCGTAGTTTCGGAGTCTGTAAGTTACGCAGTCGACTTCACCGTAACTCTGTTAGCTCGGTAGTACCGGACTACGTAAGTACCGGTATCTGTTACTCTGTAAGTGCGTGAGTTGAACTGGAAGGGAAGCGGCTTCATGCGTATCGTCGCGCTCGTTGGGCAGAAGGGTGGCGTCGGCAAGACGACCACCACCATGAACCTGGCTGCCGTTATGGCCAAACACTCCCGGGTGCTCGTCGTCGACGTCGACCCCCAGCAGTCGACGACCTGGTGGGCAGGCCGGGCGGGGGAGGACCTCCCATTCGACTTCGCTGCCGACGTCGACCCAGGACACCTGCTGCGCCTGCGGCAGCTGGACTACGACACGATCATCATCGACACCCCGGGAAATCTCGAGGACACCAGTGTCTTGACTGCCGTCCTCGACGTCGCTGACTTCGTCATCCTCCCGCTCAACCCCGAGCCGCTGAACATCGCGCCGATGCTCCGAACCGTCACCCAACACGTCGCGCCTCGGGGTATCGCCCACCGCGTGCTCCTGAGCAAGATCGACCGGCGCCGCGCAGGGCAACTCGAGGACTGGGAGCGGCTCGTTGACGAGCAACTCAAGCTCCCACGGTTCAGCCAGTGCATCCGTCTCTACGCGGCACACGCGGACGCACCGCTGGAAGGACGCGTCGTAACCCAATACCCGGACACACGGGCGAACTCGAACGCCATCTACGACTACACCCACGTGGCGATGGAGCTGATGTCGATCTGGGCCAACGAAACCAGCCGAGTGGAGGCCAACTAATGGCACGTCAACGAGACCTCTCGTCCCTGCTGGGGGACGCAACCCTCACCGCAGCAGATCCGCGCCCCTCATCTCAGATCGAGGCACCCGAACCGCCGCCGTCCGCATCACCCGCCGCGCCTCGCACGCCGGCGGCGAAGGCAGCACCAAAGAACCGAACTGACAAGCCCGCTGCGCCCGATGTCACGCCCTCGTACCTGACATTCGAACGCAAGGAGACGCGCATTCGGCCAGACCAATATCAGGAGCTCACAGAGATCTCGCGACGACTCAATCGGGCACGCGCCGGGGCAGGGGAGCGGTTGACCGAGAACACCCTGATCCGCGTCGCCATCGACTACCTCCTTCTGCGTGCAGCTGACCTGAGCGGAACCACCGAAACCGAACTCCGGAAGTCTGTAGGTCTGTAGACACCCGGCCGGGCGTTGCTCCCCGCCACGCAACGACCACGGGAATCGACCAACCCACGGGGTGAAGGGATCTCCAGCGACGAATGAAATGCCCGAACCTGGACAGAGCGCGGTGAACCGTACCCCGTCGCACCCACGAGCCGGTCGTAGGCAGGTGACGCCTGGCGAAAGAGGACGGAGATGACCCATGTCGTATGACCGACCAACACCCCGACGGCGGTCGATGCCCTCAATAACCTCCATCCCGGAGTTCTGGATGGAGGCGGTCGCGTGGCCCGACGACGCATGCCTGCGCACGAAGGGCAGCTGGCGTTCGACCTGTGGGGGATCCCCGAACCGGACGCCGACGCGCGCATCGACGCTGCACGCGCCGCACCCGCGCCACAACAGGGCCTTGCTGGTGGCAGCCGCAGCGTCGACCTTCCTCCGGAAGAAGCAGCGGGAGAGGACAGCGATGAACAAGTACGCCCGAATCGCGCAGGAGCACTGGCAGCGCCACGCGCCGAGCCGGTACGCGGCCCTGGAGGACCCGGAGAGCTACTTCCAGGACCTCGGGGAGACGGCGCTTACTCAGATCGCTCAGATGGAGGCCTATCTGGAGCGTCAGCTACCGACCGATCTGCCCTACCTCGATCGAGTACGACACCTGCAGTCGATCCGGCTCCAAGCGGAGGAGACCGTCCTGACCGACCTGGTCTACTCGGTGGAGAGCGAACCGACGACCCTCTCAGCCGAGCTGGAGGAGATCCTCGGCGAGCTGCCCCCGTTATCAACCGTTCTCGACTCGATCGACCGGATCCGACAAGAAGCGGAAGACGCGACCGAACAGGACGGCTTTTCGACAGTCTCGATGACCGCGGACCAGCAGGACCGAATCACGCGGCTGGAGGGCCTGCTCGTGCTGTTGAAGAACGTGGGAGACCCGGATCGGATGAGCGAGTCCGAGCTGGGGGATACGATCCGCGCTCTACGTCCTTACCTGAGGACCCCGCTCGCCCCCTGATCTTCCGTCCCGGTAGCCAGCAAGACCTTGCCCCGTCGGGACCCCGCGCGCGGTTCACAGCGAACATCGCCGCGATCCAGACCGCATTGCAGCTCGAGTTCGATCAGCGCCACGCGACATCCGAGGAGCAAGCAGTACTTGCTCGATGGAGCTCGTGGGGTGCGATCCCTCAGGTCTTCGACGATGACAACCCCGAATGGGCGGACCAGCGGGCGCAGCTACGCGACGTCCTCACGGACGAACAGTTCGCCGCGGCACGTCTGACGACTATCAACGCCCACTACACCCACGCTGCGTATGTCGAAGCGATGTGGCAGGCCGCCCGCGATCTTGGCTTCGACGGGGGAGCGGTCCTGGAACCGGGATCCGGATCCGGAACATTCATCGGTCTCGCCCCGTCGACCGCTCAGATGACCGGTATCGAGCTTGACCCGGTGACCGCGGCGATCGCCCGCGGCCTGTACCCTCACGCCGACATCCGGACCGAGAGCTTCGCCGACACACGGTTCCCCCGTGATCACTTCGACGCCGTCATCGGCAACGTCCCCTTCGCGAACGTCGCGCTCTATGACCCGCAGTTCAACGGGGCAGGGCACTCCATGCATAACCACTTCATCGTGAAATCGCTCGCGATGACCCGCCCCGGCGGCATCGCCGTAGTCCTCTCCAGCTCGTTCACGATGGATGCCGTCTACCCTGCCGCACGCCGTGAAATGAACAGCATGGCCGATCTGGTCGGCGCCATCCGCCTCCCGACTGGAGCCCACCGACGCGCCGCCGGCACGGACGCTCTGACCGACCTGTTGATCTTTCGACGCCGCGACCCCGGCACCCCGCCGGCAGACCCGACCTGGGAAACGGTCTCCGCTCATCGCATCGACGGTCACCTGATAAAGACGAACGCCTACTTCGACATCCACCCGGACCACGTCCTCGGCACCATACGCGTCGGACAGGGGATGTACGGCGACGCGACCGTCCACGTCGAGACGGACGCCCTCGCCGACGTGCCCGCGAGGCTTCAGGAGGCCCTCAGCGACGTTGTGCGGCGCGCACGCGAACAAGGCCAGGTGTGGGCACCCGCCACCGAAGCATCCCGCGAGCTCCGCGCACAGCGCGCCCAGGCGCACACCTCCCTATGGGACGGAACGATCATCGCGGGGGAGCGCGACACGTTCCAGATCGCGCACGCCGGGCAACTTCACGACTACCCCGTGCCGCGCGCCCAAGCCGCGGAGCTCCGTGCCCTGTTGCAGCTGCGCGACGGAGCACGAGCCCTTCTCAACGCAGAAGACACGAGCCTCGACGACAGCCCCGCGCTGGAAGAACAGCGCGCGTCCCTGCGCCAGGCGTACGAGACCTACGTCGACCGGTTCGGCGCTCTCAACCGGTACACCCTCCGCGGTACCGGCAGATACGAAACCATCACAGACCCTGTGACCGGCGAAGTCGCCCGAGACGCCGAGACCGGGGACCCGGTGCGCGGCGCCGAACTCACGGCCCGCGTCACCCCGCCCGCGCTCGTGAAGTTCCGGCAGGACCCGCAATCCGCCCTCGTGCGCGCCCTTGAGCGATTCGACGAAGAGACCCAGGCCTCCACCCCAGCCGCGCTCCTGCTGCAGCGTGTTGTCGTGCCACGGCCGCTCAAGCTCGGCGCGGAAACCCCGGCCGAAGCGGTCGCACTTTCTCTCGATCAGACCGGAGGCGTTGAACTCGAGGTCGTCTCCCGTCTCCTCGGCGTCGACCAACCCGAGGCGCGGGCCCTGCTCGGCGACCTCGTCTATGACGATCCCGACACCGGTGAGCTGGTCCACGCCCCCGAATACCTCTCCGGGGACGTCCGTACCAAGCTCGAGCAAGCCGAAGCCGCGGCCGCGGCCGACCCTCGCTTCGCGGTGAACGTCGATGCCCTCCGTGCCGTCATCCCCGACCCGATCGGAATCGATCAGATCGAGGCGCGCTTGGGGTCCGTGTGGATCTCCCCGGAGATCCACCAACAGTTCCTCAGCGAGATCCTGCACGACCGGACCGTCAGGGTCGAAAACCCCCTCCCCGGGGCCTGGGACGTCCGAGGCCAGAGGTACGGCCTCCGCGCTACCAACGAGTGGGGCACGACCCGTCGACCAGCGACGGACATCGCCCAAGCCGTCATGGAGCAACGTCGCATCGAAGTCACCGATGAGGTCGAAGGCCCCGACGGGGGCATCCGACGGGTCATCAACCCCGTCGAAACCACCGCCGCGCAGGAGAAAGCCGAGGCTCTGCAGGAACGCTTCAGCCAGTGGGTCTGGGAGGACCCCGCTCGCGCCGGCCACCTGGGGGAGATCTACAACCGTCGTTTCAACGCCATCCGCCTACGCGACTACACACAATCCGGTGACCACCTGACGCTGTCAGGTCTCACCGCCACCCTCACGCTCCGACCCCACCAGCGCGCGGCCGTTGCCCGCATGATCGCCGAACCCACCACGGGCCTTTTCCACCAGGTCGGCGCCGGCAAGACACTCGAGATGATCGTGGGTGCGTCAGAGATGCGCCGTATGGGTCTGATCACCAAGCCCGCCATCGTGGTCCCGAACCACATGCTCGAGCAGTTCTCCCGCGAATGGCTTCAGGCCTACCCGCAAGCCCGCATCCTCGCAGCATCCACTGACGACCTCGCTGGAGACAAACGCCGGCTGTTCGTCGCTCGCGCCGCGGCCAACGACTGGGACGCGATCATCCTCACCCAGACCGCATTCAAGAAGATCGGTCTGTCCTCCGAGTTCGAGCAGCGCTACATCCAGAGCGAGCTCGAGCAGCTGCGCAGCGCGCTCGAGCTGGCCAAGGAGGAGGGCGCCATGTCGGTCAAGCGCATCGAGAAGAGAGTCCTCGCCGTGGGGGAGCGGTACAAGCGCGCACTCGCCATGACCCGTGACCCTGGCATCAGTTTCGAGGACACCGGCATCGACTACCTCGTCGTCGACGAGGCCCACATGTACAAGAACCTCGCCACGATCAGCAACATTCAAGACGCCGCGATCGAAGGCAGCCAGCAGGCCACCGACCTGCACATGAAACTCGAGTACCTCCGGGAGCGGCATGGCGACCGCGTGGCCACGATGGCCACCGCAACACCGCTTGCGAACAGCATCACCGAGGCCTACGTGATGCAGCGTTACCTGCGGCCGGATCTGCTGGAGAAGGCGGGTGTCACCAGCTTCGACGGATGGGCAGCCACCTTCGGCTCACAGGTCACCGAGATGGAAATGGGGCCCGCCGGCGGGTTCCGGTTAAAGACACGCTTCGCGCGCTTCCAGAACGTGCCCGAGATGCTGCGCATGTGGCACGTGTTCGCCGACGTCAAGACGGGGGAGGACCTCAACCTCCCCGTCCCACAGATCGCGGCCCGCGCCTCCGACGGGAAGCGCGAGATCGAAACCGTAGTCCTGCAGCCCACCCCCGAACTGCAGGAGTACATCGCCGCGATCGCTGAACGCGCCGAACGCGTGGCATCCCGGCAGGTCGACAGCCGCGAAGACAACATGCTCCTCATCTCCACAGACGGACGGAAGGCCGCCCTCGACCTCCGACTCGTCGACGAGCGCGCCCACCAAAGCGGCCCCGTCAAGCTCGACGCCGTAGCCGCACGCATCCTCACCCACTGGCAACAGAACCGCCACCGCGAATACCTCGACGAAACCACCGGCACGCCCAGCCCCATCCGCGGATCCCTCCAGCTGGTGTTCAGCGACCTCGGAACCCCCAACGAACGACGCTGGGACGCCTACACCGAGCTGCGCGCGAAACTCATCGCCGGCGGGATGCCCCCCGACTCCATCCGGTTCATCCACGAAGCACGAGACGACAAAGCCAAAGGCCGGCTCTTCGCCGCCGCCCGAGCCGGACACGTCGCCGTGCTCATCGGATCGACCTCGAAGATGGGCGTCGGAACCAACGTCCAGAACCGGCTCAGCGCGATGCACCACATCGACTGCCCCTGGCGTCCCGCGGACCTTGAGCAGCGAGACGGGCGCGGCATCCGGCAAGGAAACCAGAACCACGAAGTCGCACTGTTCCGCTACGTCGTCGAGCGCAGCTTCGACGGCTACAGCTGGCAAACCGTCGCCCGCAAAGCCACCTTCATCGCCCAGGTCATGCGCGGCCGCCTCGACGTCCGCGAAATCGAAGACATCGGCGACACCGCGCTGTCCGCCGCCGAAGCGAAAGCCCTGGCATCCGGAAACCCGCTCGTCCTCGCCAAGGCCACAGCCGACGCCGCACTCGAAAAACTCCGCCGCCAGGAGACCGCCTACCACCGCGCCCAAAGCGTCGCCCAACACACCCGCACCCAGGCCCAGGCCCACGAGGCATCCGCCATCCACGACATTCACCTCCTGCGCGCCGCGCACACCCGCACCGTCGACATCGCCGGCGACGCGTTCCAAATGCACATAGGCGGCCGCACCTACACCTCCCGCGCCGACGCGGCCGCGGCGATCACCGAATGGGCGCGCGCCCATCACCCCGATATCGCCCAGGCCAGCGGCCGAGAACTCACGCTCGGCCGACTCGCCGGTCACGACGTCGTCGTCGCGTTCGAACGCGACACCGGCCCCGACTTCCGGCCCCTGACCGTCGCCCGCGTCTTCCTCGGGCCGCAGGTCCCCCTCTCCGGAAGCCGCCAACCCGCCGCCGACCTCCTCGACGCCGACCACGGGACCATCCGTGCCATCGAGAACAAGACCTCCGCGATACCCCGCAACATCGCCCGACGCGAGCAGGACCTCGTCGCAGCACGCAAGACGATCGCCGAAGCCGATACCGCCCTCTCCCGTCCCTTCCCCCACACCGACGCCCTCAAACAAGCCACCGCCCGCACGCGCGACATCGACGACGCCCTGGCCAAAGCCAACGAGGTACCCCCAGGCCCAGCCGCTCAACAACGGAGCATTCCGCCCGCAAGTCGCCCGACCGGACCGGTTGTCACCGCCGAGCAGGGGCGAGGGCCGACACTCCACCGCTGAGCTGCGCCGCTGACGCTTGCGGCGCCCCGGGGTTGCACTCCGTTCCAGGCTCCGTTCAGGCGTCGCGATTCCTGCGGAATCGCTCGGCGCCGGCAACCCGGGCGCGTCGGACAAGCCGCCACGCCCGGAACGCCGACGCGACCTGCACTACGCCCTCCACTACGTGCAAGGCGGCAGATGCCACCGAAAGCAGGCAGCTCGACGCAAGCGTCGAACTGCTCACTTTCGGGGCAATGAACAACGAACACGGACAGGCGAGAACATGAGCGACATGATCCAGGACGAGGTGATCGTCTGGTGCAAGTGCTTTCTTACAGTGAGCGCTATTCATCAGTTCTCACTTGCGGCTTGAGGGGGCACCAACGCGGTCGGGGCTCTGCATCGTCCGCGATCAGCAGGTGGCGTAGGTCTGTAACCACGGCAAGGGGTCGATGGCGGTGGTTCCGTCGAGGAGTACCTCGAAGTGCAGATGGGCTCCGAAGGAGCGCCCGGTGTTGCCGGTGCGGCCGATGTACTGGCCGACGCTCACTGCGTCGCCAACCGCGACTTGTCGGGAGCCGTACTCCATGTGGGCGTAGCGGGTCGAGACGAGCTGTCCATCGACGAGGTGATCGATGACGATGGTGACTCCGTAGGCTCCGCCGTTGTCGGTGGAGGTGCTGACGACTCCTTCGGCTATGGCTTGGATGTGGGCGCTGGCGCCGGGGACGAAGTCGGTGCCTTCGTGCATCTTGCCGTCGCGCATGCCGAACCCGTAGGTCATGGGGACGCCGACGGCGTAGGGCCATTGGATGGCGCAGTCGGGGTTGTTGGTGAACACCGCGCTGGAGTAGTTGGTGATACCCACGGTCCCGGCGAGATCCACGAGGGTGGCGGTGGAGTAGCCGTCGCGAGTGATGACGGGAACGGCCTGCGTCTGGCCGGGTGTGACGTACGCCTGGATGTCTTCGGACCGCGAACTGTCCACCGCGGTACTTGCCGGTTCGGCGTGCTCGTGGGGAAGCGCCTCGGCATCGACGGTCATCCCGATGGTCAGCAGCGCCACGAGCCCGAGGACGTTCATAGACAAGAACAGCGCCCGCGCCCGAGAGTGCGGCTGAGGATGGGCCGGGCTCAGGGCGCGGTCCGTGTTGGATGCGAATGAGGGCGCAGAAGCGGACCCGGACTGCGCAGCTGGTTGTGGCGTGAAGGAGAACAGGCGGGCCGCGGCCTCAAAGGCATCTAGCGGGGGTCCCGTGGGGGTGTGTGCACGGCCAGCGGGATCTTGCCTGGTTTCCTCGGAGGCGTATGCGCGGGTGCGGGCTTGCCGTCGGGTGAGGACGGCCTCGGGCTGTGTGGTCGCTGCGGGCGCGAGGGGCGCTTCGGCGCCAGTCCAGAGTCTTCTCCGGGAACGCACGGGTGGCTGGCCGGTGGTGGGTGGATGAGTGAGCAAGCGTGGTCTCTTTCGGGTGAGCCGATTAGTTGGCTGCGGGAGGAGGGAGCAGGGTGAGTCCGCTGTCGTCGACGACGAGGATGTCTCCGGCGTCGGTGATGGCGATTGCTTGGGCGGAGCCGTGAGCGGTTCCGACGTTCCGCCAGGTCGGATCACTGGCGCTGCTACTCCAGATGGTCTCCTTGCTGTCCACGCCCACGAGTCGCTGATAGTCAGGCGACACGGCCAGCGGATACAGGGTTGGCGCATCCGGCAACGGGGCGAATGCGGCGCCCCGGTCGATGCTGACCTGCAGCCCATCGGAGGTGGTGGCGAGAATGCGGCCGCTGGCGTCAACGGCGATCGCGAACACTTGCAGCCTGCTGCCGGTCGGGGTCCAGCTGACCCCACGGTCGGTGCTTTTCAGCAGCACGTTGTTGTCGGTCGACTGGGCGTAGAGGGTGCTGTCCGGGCCAGCGGTGAGGGCGTGGAAGTCTTTCTCGCCGGTGTACGCGACCGTGTCCCAGGTGATGCCGCCGTCACGGCTGCGAATGACGCCGAGGTTGTGTGCGCCCAGGTCGGTGGGTGTGCGGGTGCCGGGGTGGCCGGAAGCAATGAGGTCGCCGCCGAGCGCGGTCAGGCCCATGGCGTCGAGATTGTCGCTGCCGACGCGGATGCCGAGTTTCCCGTCCGCGGTGGCCGTGTAGAGGCCGTCGTGGGTGCCGAGTAGGAACCCGTCACCGTCCGGGGCGGGCACGATCGTGTGCACGTGCGGCATCGTGTCCGCGTGGTCGGTGCCGGTAGTGGGCGGCGGTCCGGCAGCGCACCCGGTGAGGGTCAGAGCGATAAGCGCGACGAGGCTTGCTGTCGCGCGCAGGGGAATGCGCATACGCACCCTTTCGAGTCCGGGGTGAGGGACACCGTTGCGGGTGCCCCTCACCGGGGGTGCGTTAGAGCTGTGCGAGCAGCTCCTGCATGGTGGCGATCTCGGCGGTCTGCGTGTCGATGATGGTCTGCGCCATTGCGATCGCGTCCGCGTTTTGGCCGTTGTCGACCTCGTCCTGCGCCATGGTGATGGCGCCCTCGTGGTGCGTGGTCATCTGCTCGAGGAACAGGCGGGATGCGTCGGTGCCGGTGGCGGCGTCGAGGGTTTGCATGTCGGCGTCGCTCATCATCCCGTCACCGTGGTCCATGCCGCCCATTCCACCCATGTCGCTGTCGGCGCCCCACTCTTCCAGCCATCCCTGCAGCTGTTCGATCTCGGGCTGCTGGGCGGCTTTGATCTGCTCCGCGAGCGTGATCACTCCGGCGTCGATGCCGTCTTTGGCGAGGATCATGTCGGCCATCTCGACGGCCTGCTGGTGGTGCGGGATCATCATCTGCGCGAACATCACATCCGCGTCGTTGAACTCCGCCATCACCACGGACGGTGAGGCGCTGCTGCTGCTGCCGTGGTCCATGCCCGGCATTGAGCCGGAACCGGCGGTGTTGCCGGCGCAGCCGGCGAGGGTGAGGGCGGTGGCCAGGGCTAGTGCGGCGGTCGCCGCGGTACGAATTCTCATCAGGGTTCTCCAAAAGGGGTACGTGAAGGGTGCGCCTGGTCAGGGAGACCGGCGTGCGTCAGTGGGAGCCTGCGGCAGGGTGGCCGAGGCTCGAACGCGTCACGTACGACTAATGCAGAGAGCGGTTAGAGAAGGAGGACGGGAAAGACCTGCGATGCCGGGCGGTGAGACTGCGGGCGGTCCCGGTCGGGGGAAAAGCGAGAGCCACTGGCGGACCGCGGCCGGGCGGGCCAGAAGCAGCACCGTCGCGAGCAGTGCGAGGACGCACGCCATCGCGAACATGCTCGAGTGGTCCGACCCGCAATCCACGCACCCGTCATCCACCGCGGCGGTTGCCGCAGCGTGAGAGTCGGTGCTCATCCCGGAGGAGTCGGCGGCCATAGAGGCGTGGTGGCCGGTTTCCGCGGCGGTGTGAGTGTTGAGGGAGTGCATGGCCAGCAGGCCGACGATGACCGCGCCGGTGAGAGCGATCAGCAGTAGCAGCGTGCGCGCCATCGAGCGGCCGGCCCGCAGTTGTTCTGTGAGTGCGATCAGCGACATGTCACCTCCCTCGTCCTTCCACGGTACGACACCCCGCTCAGTTGCGGCTAATGACAGACTCCGGGCTGAGGTCCAGACGCCGCAGCAGCTGGGCGTTGAGGGCGACCACGATGGTGGACAGCGACATCAGGATCGCTCCGACCGACATGGGCAGCACGAACCCGATCGGGGCGAGCACCCCGGCGGCCAGTGGGACGGAGAGGAGGTTGTAGCCGGCGGCCCACCACAGGTTCTGGGTCATCTTCCGGTAGCTAGCCCGAGATAGTTCGATCACCGACACCACCGAGCGGGGGTCGTCGGAGGCGAGGATCACCCCGGCAGAAGCGATCGCGACGTCGGTGCCGGCGCCGATCGCGATACCGACGTCCGCCTGTGCGAGGGCGGGGGCATCGTTCACCCCGTCACCGACCATTGCGACCTTCCGGCCTTCGCTCTGCAGCTGCTTCACCTTCGAGGCCTTGTCCTCCGGGCGGACACCGGCGAAGTACCGGTCGATGCCCAACTCGGTCGCTACGGACGCGGCGACGGCTTCCGCGTCACCGGTGATCATGACCACATGCACACCGCGCGCCTGCAGTGCGGTCACGGCCTCGCGAGATTCGGGGCGGATCTCGTCCGCAAGCCGCAACGCACCCGCCACCGTGCCATCGATCAGGACGTGCAGGATGATCGCGCCTTCTTCGCGCCACTGGTCCGCGACGGGCAGCTCACTCGCCCCTTCTTGCTCGAGGAGGTACGGGCCACCGACCTGCACGGTGCGCCCGTCGACCAGCGCCCGAACACCGACCGCGGGTGAGGATGCGAAGTCGCTGGAGCGCGGGACGGTGAGCTGGCGTTCTTTCGCGGCGTTGACGATAGCGCGGGCCAGGGGGTGCTCGGAGTCCGTTTCGGCGGCGGCTGCCAGGGAGAGGAGCTCGTCGGGGTTGATGCCCGCGGCGGGGTCGATGGCGGTGACGGCGGGGGTGCCCTTGGTGAGGGTGCCGGTCTTGTCGAACAGGACCGTGTTCACGGTGCGCATGCTCTCCAACGCCAGCCGGTCCTTGACCAGCACACCTGCCTTGGCGGCGCGTTCGGTGGCGATGGAGACCACCAGCGGGATTGCCAGCCCGAGGGCGTGCGGGCACGCGATTACCAGCACCGTGATGGTGCGAACGACAGCATCATCCGGGAAGCCCAGCAGCGTCCAGGCGATCGCGGTGATCGCGGCAGCGCCGAGGGCGAACCAGAACAGCCACCCGGCGGCACGGTCCGCGAGGCGCTGCGCACGGGAGGAGGAGTTCTGCGCCTCGGTGACCAGCTTCTGGATCCCGGCGAGAGCGGTGTCGGCACCGACCGCGGTGATCTCCACCCGCACCCCGGAGTCGGTAGCCACGGTCCCGGCGATTACCGGGTCGCCGTCGCTCCGGCGCACCGGGCGGGACTCTCCGGTGATCATCGACTCATCCATGCTTGCCGAGCCCTGCACGATCCGTCCATCCGCCGGTACTCGCCCGCCGGGGCGGACCACGACCACGTCCCCGACGAGCAGGTCCGCGGGAGCGACGGTCACGGTGGTGTCGCCGTCGACCTTCTCGGCCTCGTCGGGGAGGAGTGCGGCGAGGGAGTCGAGGGCGGAGGTGGTTTGGGCGAGCGAGCGCATCTCGATCCAGTGACCCAGGAGCATGATCACGATCAGCAGCGCCAGCTCCCACCAGAAGTCCAGCTCGTGGTCCAGCACGCCGAGGCTCGCACCCCAGGACGCGACGAACGCGACCGTGATCGCCAGGGCGATCAGCAGCATCATCCCGGGCTTGCGGGCGCGGAGCTCACTGACCGCGCCGGTGAGGAACGGCGCGCCACCCCACACGTACATCACCGTTCCGAGGACCGGGGAGACCCACCCGACCCATGCGGCATCGGGCAGCTGGTAGCCGAGCAGCATCGAGAACATCATCGAGAACCCGACGACCGGGACGGCGAGGATCAGCATGATCCAAAACAGCCGCCGGAACCGGGTCACATGGTCACCGTGACCCGCGTGGCCCCCGTGGTCGGCGTGCCCGTGATCGGAGTGCCCCGCTGCCGGCGCCTGGGCGTCATCGTGACCGGTATGGCCCATCGCAGCGTGGTCGTGGGCGGTGGCAGTCGCAGCGGCGTGATCGCTGTGGTTCACAGGGTGGGAAGAGTGATCGTGCTGGCTCATCAGAGCCTCCTTCGTTGCGTGGCGTCGAAGTGTTAGACCGAGGTGGCGGCCAGGGTGTAGCCGGCCTCTTCCACGGCTGCTTTCACGTCAGAGCTGCTGATCGGGGTCGAGCTGTTGATGGTGACGCGTGATGCGCCGCCGGGGTGTAGTTCGACGGTGACGTTCTGCACGCCTTTGATACCGGTGATCTCTTCGGTGACGCTGGATACGCAGTGCGCGCACGTCATTCCTGACACCAGCACGTCTTCGGTCACTGTTGGCGTCGCGTTGGCAGAGAGATCGGCGGGGGCAGAGGTCGTTGTGGCGCAGCAGGAGCAACCAGCGCTGCTGGTGTCTTTCAGGCCGAGGTCGATGCGGTCAGTCATGGTGTGTCCTCCGATAGGGGTTGGGGTGGTTTAGGAGCGGACTAGCCGCGCGATGGCGTCGTTGGCTTCGCGGATCTTCTCTGCAGCGACCTGGCCGCCCTCAGCGGATGCCTCGGCGACGCAGTGGCGCAGGTGATCGCCGAGCAGGGACAACGCGACCGTCTCGAGCGCCTTCGTCGCGGCGGACACCTGCGTGAGGATGTCGATGCAGTACTTGTCCTCATCGACCATCCGCGAGATGCCGCGCACCTGACCCTCGATGCGCCGCAGCCGCTGCTGCAGGTCGTCCTTGTTGCTGTCGTAACCGTTCACGTACATACCGTACCCCCCTAGGGTATGCAACGGGTCTCCGAACTGTGTATTCCCTCGCGGAGTTGACGGACACCTGCCTTTGACACAGTAGTATCTGCGTATGAGCGTAGATAAGCAATCATGCGGGTATCGTCCGGATAGTTCCTATGTGGAGCTCGCCGTGGAGGTGTTCGGAATGCTGGCAGACGCCACCCGCGTGCGGATCATCCTCGCTCTACAAAATGCGCAGGAGCTGTCGGTGAACAGCATCGCGGAGGCGGTCGACAAGTCGCCGGCCGGGGTGTCGCAGCATCTAGCCAAGCTGCGGCTGGCCCGCATCGTTGCGACCCGTCAGGAAGGGCAGAAAGTGTTCTACCGCTTGGAGAACGAGCACGCTTCCCGGCTGGTCGCCGACGCCATCTTCCAAGCCGAACACTCGCTCGGTGGCACCCCCCGCCACCACCACGCGGACCGAGTCAGCGAATGACAACCGGCCACGAACGCGACCACAAGGACCCGCACCACGATCACGACCACGTGCAGGGGGATCACGATCATGGCGGCGATCACAGTCATCCGACTGGTCTGAAGGGGTTCGTGTACGGCCTGTTCGTGCCGCACTCGCATGATGCCGCGGACTCGATCGATGACGCGATGGAAGCGAGTAGCTCCGGTATCCGCGTGTTGAAGATCAGCCTCCTCATCCTGCTGGCAACGACCATCCTCCAGGCGGCGGTCGTCATCTTCAGCGGTTCCGTCGCCTTGCTCGCCGACACCATCCACAACTTCTCCGATGCACTCACCGCTGTACCCCTCTGGGTGGCGTTCATCCTCAGCCGGCGCGCCGCATCCCGCCGCTATACCTACGGGCTGGGCCGCGCGGAAGACCTCGCGGGCTTATTCATCGTGTTCGTCGTCGCGCTGTCCGCGATTATCGCCGCATGGCAGTCCATCGACCGCATCATCCACCCGCAGCAGATCGGCAACATCGGTTGGGTGATAGCCGCTGGAATCATCGGCTTCCTCGGCAACGAAATCGTAGCCGTGTATCGGATCCGCGTCGGCCAGCGCATCGGCTCCGCCGCGCTCGTCGCGGACGGCATCCACGCCCGCACTGACGGCTTCACCTCACTCGCCGTCGTTGCCGGTGGAGTCGGTGTCTTGCTCGGCTTCCCCTTGGCTGACCCGATCGTCGGGTTGATCATCTCCGCCGCGATCTTCGTACTGCTCATCGGCACCGTCGGCAGCGTCGGCCGCCGCCTGCTCGACGGCGTGGAACCCGAACTTGTTGACCGCGTCGCGCACGCGCTCGACCAAGTCGACGGCATCGACCGCGTCGACCGGATCCGACTGCGGTGGAACGGGCACCGCCTCGAGGGAGACGCGATACTCACTGTCGATTCCAGGGCATCGCGAGCGCAGCTCGATAAGGTCAGCGTCAATGCGACACGCAGCGTTCGCGATCATCTGCCAAACGTAGATGAGTTCCTAGTCAGCACCCACGCAGTGCCACCAGGTCAGAAGCCGCCACACTCGTCGAGTAGTTAGATGCATCATTGCAACTTCGCTGGGAGCAGCTGACCATGCCAAAACCGCGAGAACATCAGCACGCTTGTCTACAGCCAGCCCTCCTGCGGCCAGTGCATCGCGACCTACCGAGCATTGGAATCGAAAGGCATCCGCTACCGCCTAGTCGACCTCAGCGAGCACCCCGAAGCCGTCGATTACATACAAGAACTCGATTCCAGATACATGCGAGCCCCCGTCGTCGTCGTCGACGACCAAGACCACTGGTCCGGCTTCCAACCCGCCGAGATCGACCGAATCGCCCAACACCGATCCTGACCCCCTGTCGCCGACAGATCAGCCGACAGCCTTCCTGCGATCGCTACGCTCGCGTGCTCGAGCGCGGATGATCCACAATCGGGCTGTGGAAGCAGAACCCGACGCACCCGACCCGCGGACGCCCGCCGAGGATCCAACATCCCGGCCACCCCTGTGGCGTCGGTTCGGGGTGCGAGTTACTGCCGGCGTCGTCGGGTATGTCATCGTCGGGGCGATCCTGCTTGCGAGCGTCCCCGACCGACTGTTGGCCAACTGGTTTCCTCATCTGGACGAGAAGGCGCGCGCGGCATTTCTGGGGCCTGCCGCCAATGTCGTCCTCTTCGCCCTGGGCGGGTCGATCGCGCTCGTCGGGGTCGGTCTCAGCCTGTCCCGACACCGTCAAGAAATTGAAGCCGCCGAACGCGACCGCCAGCGCCTCATCGACGACCGTGCCCGGGAGCAGGCGCGTCGCGACGAGGTCGAAGCCCAACGACGTATCGATACAGAGCGAGCGCTGCGAGAACGTTTCGTGACCACAGTGAAGCTCCTCGGCGAACCTGCCCTCGCCAACCGGCAAGCAGCCCTCTTTGCCCTCGGCGCTCTCGCAGACGACTGGGACGCCTTCGGGAAACCAGACGAGGTCCAGGTATGCATCGAGGTCCTCACCGGCTACCTCCGCGCACCGCGCACCGACGACATGCTCGTTCCCCTCACCGAGGAAGAGCACGACCAGCTCCTCCCCGACGAACGCCGCGACGCGCAACGCACCACCCCCCAGGAGGTGTCGGTTAAACAAGCGGGCTACTCAGTTATCAGCCGACACCTCGTAGCGGACGCGGATCCGCACTGGCATGGGCAATCGATCAACCTCGAAGGCGCACATCTCGACTTTGAAGTGACCTTACGGCGCGCGAATATCAACGGCACCGGCTCGCTGAACCTCTCAGGTGTGAACATCAGCGGTGCCGGCGGGGTGGACCTCTCTGGTGTGAATGTCAGCGGGACAGGTCGGGTGGACCTTCTCGAGGCGGAGGTCAGTGGCACCGGTCGGGTGGACCTGTCTGACGCGGAGATCAGCGCCACCGCCGGAGTGAATCTCTTCGGCGCGAAGGTCAGCAAGGATGGGGCGGTTATCCTGAACCACGCGCGGATCAGCGGTGCTGGGCGTGTAGAAGCCGAGACCGCGACAATCCGTGACCGGGCAATGGTCTACGTGTCGGGGGTGGAGATCAGCGACGTCGGTCTGATGGACCTCTCTGGCGCGGAGATCAGCGACGACGGTCTGATGGACCTCTCTGGCGCGGAGGTCAGTGGCACCGGTCGGGTGGACGTCTCTGGTGTGAAGATCACTGGCACTGGCAGGGTGGACCTCTCTTACGTGAAGGTCAGCGGAGAGGGAGTAGTGGCCGTCAGCCACGCGGAGATCAGCGGCGCCGGGCGTGTAGAAGCCAAAACTGCGACAGTCCATGAACGGGGGAGGGTAGACCTTTCTCACGCTGAGATCCGTGACACTGCCCGCGTGCACCTCTCTGGCGCGCAGGTCAGTGGCACCGGCCGGGTGGACGTCTCTGGTGTGAAGGTCAGTGGCACCGGCCATGTGGACGTCTCTGGCGCGCAGGTCAGTGGCACCAGCCGGGTGAACCTCTCTGGCGCGAAGGTCAGCGGAGAGGGGGTGGTGGCGCTCAGCTACGCGGAAATCAGCGGCGCCGGGCGTGTAGAAGCGAAAACTGCGACAGCCTATGAACGGGGGAGGGTATCCGTCTCTCACACGAATATCAGCGACGCTGGGGGGATGGACCTCTTTGGTGCGGAGGTTAGCGGCACCGCCGCGGTGCACTTCTATCGTGTGAAGATCGACGGCACCGGTCGGGTCGACCTCTCTGGCGCGAATATCGGGGGTACGGGCAAGGTCGAGCTCATTGCAACGAAGATATGCGGAGATGGGGCGGTGGCCCTCAACCACGCGGAAATCAGCGGTGCCGGGTATGCACGAGCTTGGGGCATGAGAATCTGTGACCGGGGGGTGCTAGACCTCTCTCACGTGAAGATCAGCGACACCGGCTGGTTGGAACTCTCCGGCGGGATCGATGACGCTGGCCGGGTGAACCTCGCTGATGCGGACATCCGCGACGCTGGCCGGGTGGACCTCTCTAGCCTGGATATGGGGGACACTGGCCGGGTGAACCTCGCTGGGGCGGAGATCCGCGACGGTGGGCTGGAAGGATACGGGGACAGATAGCAGCATGCTCGGGAAGGCGCTGCGATAGATATCGGCGACTAGATCTGCATCATTGCTTGGGCTCTATCGCGTGGTCCGGGGCACGCGCCGTTGATGCGGCTTATTCTGCGAGGGCGGGAGATGGCCACTCAGGCTAGCCCGGCCACTAACCGTCCCTGACCGGCGCATCATTTACGGTTGCTTCTCGATGGACCGGTTTGTCTCACGTACTCCGACCAGGTGCATTCCACTGCCAATTTCATCGCGTCCTCTGGGAAGTATCCGATCAGTTGCCGCGCGGCCGGGTCGTGATCGAAGGTCACGGAGCGGAGGAGCTTGCGGCCACGCACCTCGACGAGGCGGATGATCGCGATGCGCTTGCTCGTGTCGAACAGATACCAGACGCCCTGCTCAGGGGAGCGTTGCAGCTGCGACATGGGCGACCACACCTGCACCATCACCGGCCCCTAGCCTGCGACCTGGGTCACGAGCCGTTGATCCCGCCGCCAGGCACGGGCGCCGAGATGATCGCCCGATGTAGTCGCTCTGCCGCGACCTTCAACGACGTCGCCCACCCGATGAGCTGACCGCCGTACTCGACGCGGTACCGGGGCCCATCGTCGGTGCGGCGCAGCTCGATCGTTCCGGCGACCTCGTGTCGAGCGCCGAGCATGACCCAGTGTGCCGGGGGATCCTCGCGCGCGAGCAGCTGGGGGTGCCAGCGGGGACCGTCCTCACGCATGTCGGACAGTATCGAATATCTGTTCTATAGGTGCAAGTCGTGGATCTAAGGGTCAGCAGCTCGTCAGGCGCCCCCGCGGGCGTGTCCTACTCATCGAGGACACCGAGCGCGGGATGCGTGCGGACGGCGTCGGCGCCCGTGGTCTGGTGGACGGTGAGGAGCGCGACGGTGGGGATCGCAGCACCACGCAGCAGCAGTGGGGGAGTGGCCGCGAACTCGCACACGAGGGTGGCTTCGCCGACCTCGGGATGGATCGCCGTCATGGCCGCATACGGGAAGCTGAGCCACTTCTTTCCCGCGTGCACGGCGATCCGCCGGTCCGAGGCGACCACTCGGACAGACGCGGGCCGCCGCCAGAACCGCACGTACTGCGCCTCGAGCCAGGTGCGTTGACGTCGGTACGTGCCCGTGACTATGAGGCCCGCGCTCACGAACGCCGGCGTCCCCGTCGCCGAGGAATCCACCGCCGCGGTATACCGCGAGCACACCGCTCGGGTGTCGACGAAGAACGCCTCGCCCGGTTGCGGTGCAGGATCGTGCGGGGCGATCGCCTGCGGCATCCGCCCCGCAGCGAGACCCTCCCGGACGCGCTGCGCGCGGATCCACTCGCGGGAATAGGCCTGAGTGCGATTTACCCCGTTTTTGTCCGTCCGAGCACCCCCGGCCCGCCAGTCACGAGCATCGGCTGAAATGTTCAGCTCGGCGACGGCGGTAACCGCGGCCGCGATGATCGCGACGATCCCGCAGGCCCCCGCCCCCATACGCCAGAAGAGCGCGTAGTACGGCGCCTCCATGCCCGGCGCCGACCCCGCCCCTGCCCCGATCCCAGCGAGGATCAGGGCCAAGCCGCCAGGGATCAAGATCGACATGACCCGGGCGCGCTGCATGTGTCGACGTGCCTCGGTCTCGGAGCGCAAGGGCGGAGGTGTCATACCCTCACCCCACCATTCAGCCCTCGCGCGGCGGCCCCGAGCCGCCGTCCTCGGCGCGGAATTCACCCAGCTTGAAGCCTCTGTTGATCAGATCCGCGCACGCTGGTCGCGAGACGTCGAACGAACTAGTGGAGGGAAGGGCGCCGCTGTGGTTAGGTCGCCTCATGACGACGGGCCGGGATCGAGGCGTGGACTACTCCACCGAATGCACTGTGTGCATCAAGGTCGTCGAGGGAGGTCTTGAAAACCGCATCGTCTACGAGCGCCCCCAAGTGCAACTCCCGAATCGCCCCCTCACGCAGGCAGAACGAGCGCGCGCGTTGCAAGTCGCCAGTGACGACGAACTCACCGCTGAAGCCATGTGGATCTTCGACGATATGAAGCGCAAAGGTCGGATCGGTGAGATGGCCGAGCTGGGTGGCATCTTCATCGCTCGTACCGCTGCCGCTGCCCTCGAGATGAACCTCTGACTTCAACGGTCTGGCCACCGCGGTTTACTCTTCTGCGAGAATGCGCGGAGCTAGCATCTGCCTTACCTCGCGCATTGCGTAACGCTCGGCGAGCAGATCGAGGATCTCAAGCGGCGTCATCGGCGGAGCTGCGAACCGCTCGGACATGGCACGGATCGCGCGAACGCCGGCGTCGATGTGCGCGGATACACAGTTGGCAGCGAAGTCCGCGACGCTGACCACCTCTACGTGCGCTTCGATAAGCGCGGCGCTCGTCTCAAACTTGGCCTCCTTGTCGCCTGTGACCAGCGCGTCAGCCTTTCCGATGATCGCGGCATGGACGACGTGTCCGTCGAACTCGTCGACGATGTCGTAGCCGTACTCTCGCTCCCTGGGGGCCTCGATGAGCGCACCAGGGAATGCGCGCTGCATGTTCCCAAATAGGCGTGCCCGATATTCGGGCCTGCCTGGGAGCCCGCGTTTCTCATCGATGCGGGCGAGCACGTCGTCGAGCTCGCTCATGGTTCCGCTGCTCCACAACGGGGTATATGCGAGTTCCATCGCCAGGGACAGCAGGAAATCGCGCTGCTTACCGGGAACGAGGGCGACAGTATCGAGGACAGCGCGGTACACGTGCCGGAGTCTGCCACAGCCGGCGCGCCCCGCGCAGGGTTAGTGTCCTTTGCGTGCTGCCGCGACGAACGCGGCCGCCTCGTCGGGATCGACGTCGTCGTAAGCTTGGGAGCTCTCAGCGATGAAGTTGCTCCGCGCATGGTAGAGCAGGTCGCGGTACGCGAGTACGTCAGCTAGACGCAGTTTCCGGCGCTGCTTCCCGGGGATGGTTGCCATCAGGTCGCCCTGCTCGATGAGCTTGACAATCGTCGGTCGGCTGATGCCAAGCAAGTCGGCAGCCTGTTGAGTGCTGATCTCCTTGTCGCGCGCGACGACGCTCACCGACTGGCCCTGGCTTAGTGCCTCAGCGACGTCTTTGAGGATTCGGAACAGCGGCTCAGTCAATTCGACGCGGTCGCGCTCGTCAGGCCCACTGAGGTAGAAGTCGGGCGTGGGTGCAGGTGCCGGCAGGGGCGTCCGCGCCGCCGCCAGGTGCGACAGGTGAGCATCGAAGAAGCGCACAACCCGTGCGGTGCGCTCGCGCTCCTCGGGGGCGGGCATGACCATGTCCAGTGTTGCAGTGCTCATGAGGTCCACCCTTCCGTCGAGTGCTACCAACCTATCACGTTGCGCAAGTTACGAAAGCGCCGCCGCGAAACTCCTGATTCGAGCTGAAGCAGTCGTCAAACGTGCTGAATGCTCAAACCGGGGCCCATCGTGAGTGCGAGGATGTCGACATGCCGACGCCGCGCCACATGACACGCCCTCCCTCGCGTCTGCGCCCAGGTGCCTCACCTACTAGCAAGGGAAGGCGCCAATGGTCGATAAGACTGACGGCGTAGAGGGGACGCCTCTCACCGATCCGGGGCCGCCCTCGCAGGCGACTCGTCGACGGCGACTCCCGCCCTTGTGGTGGCTCTTCACGGCAGTCGGGCTCGTCGGCGGAGTGATCGCGGGACGCTCCATTCCGCCGCCGTACCCGGACGGGCAGTGGTGGGGAACGTTTCTCACGTCGGCGGGATTCGGTGGCAGCCTCGCGGTTGTGGGCGCAAGCATCGCCGCGGCGATTGCATTCCACAACTCCCGCAGTGACCGCCAGCAGAAGCAGGACGCCGACGACCTGGCCCAATGGTGGGGGCGGTTCACCTGGGCGTGCGAGAAGGCAGTCAGCACTAAGCGGGGGGAGTCCGAGATGGGCTTGTCCGTTCTCTCAGCGTTGATAGATGCGCCGTGGGCGAGGGACGAGGATAATGAAATGGCGATCGGGGTGGCCAACGTCATCAACGACGCGATGAAGGCAGCGCCGACCAAGAGGTGGTGGCAACGATGAGCGGGTACAGCGAACGGTCCCAGAAGCTAGCCGAGGAGCTGGCCGAGAAGGCTGCGAAGAACCTTCGCCGCTCCGGCCGCACCGTCGAGCGCAGCGCCATCACAGGCCGCTACGTCGTCGGCCGAAAAGGCGGCGGCGAGACCGTTGTCAAGAGAGATGGGTCCGGCAGCTCGATCACCCGCCGTAACGGCTGAGGTTTCCAGGTGTGCAGCGGTCTGCGTGGCAGCACGGGGTGATTACCCCGGCAGGAGCTCAAAACCGTCGGTAGATACGAGCTTTAGTTTCTGGCCGCTGATGGCGGCCTTCTTGTGCAGGATGACGAAGTTGAGTCGTCCGTTGGTGAAACCCTCGGCGATGAATCTGATCTTCCCACGGGTTGTGTCCAAGGTGACCTCGCATGGGGGCACGCTTCCGGTCTGAAGGCTGAGAAGCGCTGTCAGCTCCGGGTAGGTCGTCGAGCCGACCCTCTTGTGGAGCATCGACGTGAGTTGGCCGTATTGCTTCCGGAATCGAGGTGATTCGAAGCTCTGTGTGTCGAACACCTCGACGGTGCCGCCAGTCTTGGAGTAGCGGCTGGTGGTCATGACTGCGATGGCATGGGTGCTGTCTTCCACATACTTGCGGATCGACGCGTGCGCGGAGACGCCGTACTGGGGGGCGAGGTGGAGGGCGACCTCGAGGCCGGGGGAGTAGCTGTCGGCGTGAGAGGTAAATCGGCCGGCGCCGAAGAGCAGCTCCGCGGAGAACTGATTCGCTTCCTGTTCCAGGATCTCCTTAGTCGCGGGATCGAGCGTCGAGTCGTCCTCTCCATAGAACGCCGCTTCGTGCCAGGGGAGCGCGTCGTGTCCGATCTCATGTGCCTCCGTGAAGCGCTGCCGCGGCACAGAGACGGTGCGATCGATGTAGTACTCACGCTTGGGGATCGAGAGCAGCCCAAGGACCTTGCCGCTGAGCTTCTTGATGACATCTCGGAAGCGTCGGGGTGTTTCCTGCCCGAGCTCGAACAGGTCGCGTCGGCGCAGGCCAACGGCGGCCGCGACTTGCTCCACCGGGATTCGGGAAACGTCTTCGAGCCCCGCAGCAGTCAGAGCACCTTTCGCGTACTGGCGAATTTTCTCCTTGGGGGCGGCACCGTCAGGCATGGCTAGCGCTTGCTCTTGAGGTAGTTCAGGTAGTCCATCAGATCCTTTCTCTCGTCCTCGGTGAGGTCTTCGAGGGCTCGGAGCGGGATGCCGTTCAGTGACTCAGGTGTCTGGGCTGCGTTGGATGGCACACGGTGGCCCGCCATCCCCAGCAGGTTGGAGTACTCGATCCCGTACAGCTCTGCGAGCTGAAAGAGCACGTTCGGGGCGGGCTTTGCGATCATCTGGTTCTCGATCTGCGACAGGTACCCGTTGGTGATGTCCGTTCTGGCCTCGACGTCGCGCAGCGTCAGCCCGACGGCCCGGCGCGCGCTCTTCAGGAAGGGGCCGAGGTCGTTGGAGACGGGGGTTGCACGAGGAGTCATGATGCCATTCTTGCGCAGTTAACCAAGCCTTGCATCGATGGGTTTGCAATCCCCGGGATTCTTGCGTAGTCTGCTAAGCAATGCAGGCGACAGCTTGCAGGACTGTCTCAACACCAATCACAGAAAGGCCACTCATGGCACACCGCAGCGCGATCTCTGGTCGCTACATCTCCAACGCCGCCGCCGCGCGTCACCCGCGCACCAGTGTCACCGAGAGCGGTGCGAACCGCTCGAGCGGCACGCACCATCGCAGCGCGATCTCGGGTCGCTTCATCACGCCCGCAGCCGCCGCGCGCCACCCCAACACCAGCATCACCGAGCAGGGCTGACGTGGGGCAAGCCTTTCGCATGTCAGCAAACTGACATAAGATTCATTATCGGCTTTTCAGCGACGGTTCGATCATCGCCGCCGAGCCACAGCGGCCCCGCCCTGCACGCTCACGCGATGAGCTTCAGCAACCGCTGTAGCTCGCGAACGTGGCGAGGGTTGTCAGGATCGACACCACGATCAAGCACCGCACCAATGCGTGCGCGAGGCAGCTGAAAGCTGACAAAGGGTCCGCGCGGTAGATCGTCGTCGGGTATGAGGTCGTCCTCATCCAGCTCGACACGATAGAGCCAGCCTCGGCCCTTGCCTGGCTCGCGTTTTGCCCAGTATGCCGCTGCGGCGGCGCCGAGCGAACGCTCGGTAGTGACGTAGACCAAGTCAGCCGCGGTGGTGATTCGGTGGAACCCAGCACGCTCAGAATCACTCTTCATGCTCGTCGCACCTGTCTGCGCCGGCGGAAGTATGAACTCGCCCGGTCGCAGGCCGGGGAACCCGCCGTGGAACAACCGGACGCGACCCGCGCGGATCTGGTCGTTCAGCGAACGCAACTCGGTGGGGTCCATGATCTCAAGATATCGACGCTCCATCCCTCGGGTGTGCGCGTGGACATTCGGGATGCAATACGAGAGGGGAGCAATAGCTCTCCCTCCCGTATTGCAAGTAGCAGGGCAAGCGTTAGATGAGAATGAGTTCGCGTACGTCCTTGCGATCGGGGTCTACAGTCTGCACCTTTCGCCCTTCAGTCACCTCATCGTCGAGGTACTTCGCAATCGCGATTGCTCGACGGACGG